>JANPIY010000387.1:0-46662 GCA_031425255.1 Planctomycetota bacterium | reverse complement strand
CATCACCACCCAGCCGGTGAACCGTACGGTCCTGGCCGGGGTTTCGGCCGGATTCTCGCTCGTCGCCAGCGGAACCGGTCCGCTGTCTTACCAGTGGAGCCGCAGCAACGACGGGGGAACTACCTGGTCGGTGCTCACCGGTGCGACCAAGGCCGCTTACGCGACGCCGGTCACCACCCTGAACGATAACGCCGCCACGTTCCGCTGCCTGGTCACCAATACGGTGAGCAGCGTGACCTCGGCGGTCGTCACCCTTACGGTCAACCGCGTCGCGCCCACCATCACCAGGAACCCCGCCAGCCAGACCATACCGGCGGGAACCACGGTCTCCTTCTCGATGAGGGCTTCGGGCCACGCTCCCATCACCTACCAGTGGAGCCGCAGCAACAATGGTGGGGTCATCTGGGCGGACATCGCTGGCGCGACCGGCACCAGCTACGCGCTGTCCACCATCGCGAGCGACAACGGCGCCCTCTTCCGCTGCAAGGCGACCAATAGCGGCGGCCGGGTCTTCACCAGCAACGCCAAGCTCAACCTGCAGTCGCCGAGCAACATCGGCCTGGCTGCGCGCTGGCCCTTCGAGGTCATCACCGCCGGCAGCACGCCAGATGTCAGCGGCAACCTCAATAATGGAGTTCCGATCAATGCGCCGACGCAGGTCCCTGGCCATACGGGCTACGCCGTCCGCCTCAACGGCATCAGCCAGTTCGTCGCCACCAGCAACCAGATCGTCAACCCGCAGCAGTTCAGCATGGCGCTGTGGTTCAAGACCGCGCAGGCGGGCGGCCTGCTCATGGGCTTCGGAAATACGTCGAACACAGCGAGCGGCAGCCACGACCGCATGCTCTACATCGATACCGCCGGCAAGCTGGTGTTCGGAGTCTGGAACGGTTCTGCCCAGACCGTTGTCAGCCCCGCCGCGGTGAACAACAATGCCTGGCACCATGTCGTCGCCACGCTGTCGAGCGCGGGCATGACGCTCCATCTCGATGGCGTGCAGGTCGCCCAGAACATCGCGGTGACCAGCGCGCAGTCCTACACCGGCTGGTGGCGCCTGGGCTACGACAACCTGGCAGGCTGGCCCAACTCCGGGACGAAGCACTTCTTCCTGGGCGATCTCGATGAGGCGCTGGTCTACAACCGCGCCCTGGCCGCCGCCGAGGCCACCGCGCTGTACAATGGCGCACCCGAGTTCAGCACCTTCGCCGGCTTCCCGGATGATCCGGGCAGCGTCGATGGCGTCGGCCTGGCATCGCGCTTCAACGCGCCCGGCGGCATCGCGGTCGATCTCAATGGCAACGCCTTCGTCGCCGACACCAACAACCACACCATCCGCAAGATTTCGCCCACCGGTGTGGTCACCACCCTGGCCGGCAGTGCTGGGGTCACCGGGTCGGCGAACGGCACCGGTGCGGCGGCGCGCTTCAACTATCCGACCGGGGTCGCGGTGGATGGCATCGGCAACGTCTACGTCGCTGACCAGTTCAACCACACCATCCGCAAGGTGACCTCGGCCGGCGTGGTGACCACGCTCGCCGGCACCGCCGAGACGCCCGGCACCAGCAACGGCACCGGTCCGGCTGCACGCTTCAACTATCCCACCGGAATCGCGGTCGATGGCAGCGGCAACCTCTACGTCACCGACCAGTTCAACTGCACGATCCGTAAGATCACCTCGACAGGAGTGGTGACGACATTGGCCGGATCCGGCTCGCCGGGGTACGCGGATGGAACCGGCGCTGCTGCTTCTTTCAGTTTCCCTACCGGCATTGCCATGGGACCGGGCACGACCCTGTATGTGACCGATACCATGAACCACCTGATCCGCAGGGTGAGCATATCGTCGGGTGCGGTCACCACTTTCGCGGGCACGGCCGGCTCTGCCGGCTCGGCGGACGGCAACGGCATTGCGGCGCAGTTCAACTATCCCAATGCCGTCGCGGTCAGCAGCAGTGGCACCATCTATGTGGTGGACAATGGCAACTGCACCATCCGTGCGCTGACTCCCGCCGGGGTGGTCACGACTATGGCGGGCCTCGCCGGAGTCCCTGGCAACAACGACGGGCTGGTGGGAGGTGCCGGCTTCAACTATCCGTCTGGGATCGCGGTCGACGATGACGGCAACTTTTACGTGGTCGACACCGGCAACCATACCATCCGCAAAGGCACGATCACCCCGGCCATTCCCGGGGCGCCAATGGCTCCGGGATGATGGCGACCCAGGAGTGACGCGATGGGGGCCGCACCGGCCGGTCCCCATCGCGGTCCTGCAAGCGCTCCGCTGGGCAGGAAGATGGCAGGGAAAGGAATCGGACATGACGTATGGCTACCAGATCTATTTCAGCGAGCGGATCCGCAACCGGGTCGTGCGTTGGCATCCCGATAGCGGGGCGGTGGCCATCGTCGCCGGCGACGGTGCAACCGGGCCCGAGGACGACCAGCAGCTGCATGATCCCTACGGCTTGGCAAGCGACGAGTCCGGGCACCTGCTGATCTCCGACAAGCTGCGGCATCGCGTCGTGCGGCTAACCAATCGCCTCGAGACGGTGCCGATGGGTAACGTCGAGAAGGCCGGCATCAATGGGATTCACCGCTCGCGCGACATGGACCGGCCGCGCTGCCCGACCGGCATGAGCCGTGGCAAGGGCGGGAGTACGGTGGTCGCCATGAGTGATGATCACAGCATCCGCCGTCTGTTCCCCGATGGCCGCATGGCGGTCATCCTGGGCATCGCCGATGGTGGACCGACGCTATTCGGCGATCCGCCCGCCACCGTTCCCGAGGCGCTCGTGCGCTCGACGCCGGTGCGCACGCCGGCGAACGTCCTCGAGCGTCGCGACGGGTCCATGATCTACATCGAACGTGGATACCAGCTGGTACGTCAGTACACGCCCGGCCGCGGCATCATCTCGCTCTTTCCCATCGAGCGTATGCGCGAATGGCGTGGTCGGCGCGACGCACCCGCGCAGATCGCGATGCACGACTACTGCCCGGTGTACCCGACGGCCCTGGCCGAGGATGCCACGGGCGCGCTGTTCCTGGCCGATGCCTGGCATCGCTGTGTGTGGGAGGTCGACCTGGCGCACGGCCGGCTCAGCCAAGTGACCACCACCTCGGTTGGTCCACTGCGTGGCGATGGCGGCCCGGCTGCTATGGCGTGCGGCCCGGATGGCATCGTGTGGGTGCTCGACTACGGCGAGGGCCGCGTCACCGGCCATGTCCGCACCGCGTCCGGCTGGAAGCGTACGCAGACCTCGTGTTCGACCATCTACGAATCCGTCCCCTGCAGCGCGGCGGAAGGTTGCGGCCTCATCTGCCTGCGCTGAGCGGCGGCCGATCCAACGACAGCCAACATCACCAGACCGGCATCGGAATCATCCCATGGGCTATCCCCAGACCATCACCAAGGAACCCTGCAGTCCGAAAACCTGCGCGATGGAAGCCGGCAGCTCCGCGGGCAAGGTGTGTCCCCCGACCTCGGTGGGGGACGTCGGTACCAGCACGGTGGTGATGCACTACAAGCAGAACAGCTCCTTCACCAGCTACGTGGCGAAGGCGGATTGCCTGCAGATCCCGTTGCGGCGGGGCGGTGCGCTGTCGCTGCGCTGGAACCAGTTCCCGGGGGTGAACACCATCCTGTTTCCGATGGCTCCCGAAGGGTGGGAGACGGGCGGCCGCGGCGGCATGTTCTCGTTTCTGCCCTACATCCCGTTGGCTTACCAGACGACCTCTCAACTGGGGGTGAATGACGAGGCCGGTACGTCGGTGTTCGCCCCGATCACACCGGCCATCGGCACGGTGACCTACTACCGCACGCCGAACAACCTCGAGGTGAATGGCCGGTTCGATTCCGCGACCAAGGTGTTCAGGCAGCTGAACGGCGACACCGGTGAAGAGATCGCGTTCGGCGGACCGGGCCATGCCCTCTTCGGCCGCCCGTTGACCCGCCTCGATCGCAATGGCAACCAGCTGGCCTATGTCTATGCGCCACGTGTCCCGGCGAGCGGCTACGGGCAGTTGCTGCGCAAGATCACCGGTGATCTGGCGATCACGCCGTATTTCGCCTACGCCACCGAGAGCGGGCCGGCGGCGCCGATCACCCGCATCTTCCTCTATGATGCGGCCAATCCCGCCGGCAGCCGCGCGATCTACTTCACCTACCAAGACCCATCTTCGGACGCCCTCAGCTTCCTGCAGAAAATCACCTTCCCTGGCGGCTGTACGCGCCAGTACCAGCTCAAGTCGAACAGCGGCAGCGGCACCGGCCACACCGGCATCGTCAGTGAGACCGACGCCGAAGGTTTCCGCTCGCGCTTCTACTACGACTACAACGACTCACAGGGCAGCGGCAGCATCGTCAAGACCGTCGAGCCCACCGGTCGCGTCACCTACTACGATTACTCCAGCTACTCCTCCACCCTGGTAGCCAGGGCCGGACGCCAGAGCGAATACTACTCCTACCTCGTCGACGCCGTCGGCTCGAGCCAGATTAAGCAGCATCGCGATGCGCTCGGGCGCAAGACCATCTTCGGCTGGGATACCGGCCTGTCTCGCATCCGCGTCAAGACCGACCCCCATGGGTTGCAGACCTACTACGCCTACAATGTCCTCGGCAACGTGGTGGCTGAGACGCGCAGCTTCGACCAGGGGGTCAAGCGCCTCGGCTACACCGCGACCGGGTGGGACGTGGCCAAGGAGGTCGGCCCGCGCTTCCAGGCCGGCGTGGTGCCGGCAGTGAGCTATTACGAATACGATGCCAAACGCAACCGCGTGGCCGAGGTCAGCCCGGTCGGCGGGCGTCGCGTCTCCGCGTTCGACGCTTCGGGCCGCAAGGTCAAAGAGGTCGATGCACTGGGGCGGCCGACCTATTTCCGCTATGAGACCACCGCCGGCCGCGTCGGCATGCTGCGCGACGCGGCGGCGGGGATCACCTATCACCGCTGGAGCGGTTTCGGCGAACGTCTGGCGACAGTGTCGCCGCGCTGGAGCGAGACGGGCAATCAGGCCGCGTTCACCACCCGCATGGGCTACGATGCGCGCAGTCGCCTGGTCAAGCATCAGGACCCGCGCGGCAGCACCACCTACCTGTCCTACACCAATCGCGGCGACGTCGCCGCCCGGCAGGATGCGCGCGGCGTGACCACCTGGTCGCGTTATGACGGCCTGCGTCATACCACCCGCACCGCCGTGATGGCGCCGGGCGGCGCCCTGCTTTCGGCCCGCTACTTCGAATACGACAGCAATGGCAACCAGGCGAAGGCGATCAATGAGCGCGGCTTCGCGACGCTCATGGCCCACGATGCGCTCGATCGCCTGGTCGCGACCACCGATCCGCTGGGCGGTGTCACCTATTTCGCCTACGACCTGCAGGGCAACCGCAACCGCATGCGCAATGCCCTGGGCCGAGTCTCGGTCTCCGAGTTCGACCCGCTCGGGCGCAAGGTGGCGACCACCGACGCTTTGAACGGCCGGATGTACTTCGCCTACGATCTGGGTGGCAACCTGATCAAGCGCCGCGATCAGCGCGGCAACTCCGCGGTCCGGCTCTACGATGCCGCCGACCGTATGATCGCCGAAACCAACGCGGTCGGCGCCAAGTCCTATTTCGTCTACGACGCATCGAACAACCTGACCCGGCACCGGGACGCGCTCGGACGCGTGACCCTGTTCATCGTCGATCGGCTCGATCGCCGCGTGGCGGTGATCAACGCCAAGGCGGAGTCCACCTATTTCGGCTATGACGCAGTGGGCAACCTGGTGAAGCAACGCGATGCGCGTGCATATACTACCCGCTCGACCTATGACGCGACCGACCGGCGCACGACCATCACCGATGCCCTTGGGGGCGTCGTCTACTACGGCTACGACCAGGTCGGCAATCTGGTTAAGACGCGTGATGAACTCGGTCGCACCACCCAGTTCACTGTCGATGGTCTCGATCGCATGGTGGCTGTCAGCGATCCGCTCGGGGGCAGTTCCTACTTCGGCTACGATCGCGCCGGCAATCTGACCAAGGAACGCGACCAGCGCCAGGCGACCTGGACCATGACCTATGATCAGCTCAACCGCATGGTCGCCAGCAGCGACCCGTTGGGGGCGGTGATCTATTTCGGCTATGATGCGGTCGGCAAGGTCGTGTCGATGCGCGATGCTTTCGAGCAGACGACCACCTTGGAGTACGATGGCCTGAGCCGTCGTGTCGCGATCATCGACGCCCTGGGCGGGAAGGCATATTTCGGTTACGACGCGGTCGGCAGCATGGTCAAGTGGCGCGATCAGAGAGGCAATGTCACGCAATACGCCTATGATCAAGTGAACCGCCTAGCGGCGCACACCGACCCACTGGGTGGACGAACCTACTTCGGCTACGATGCAGCCGGGAATATCGTCAAGCGCCGCGATCCACTCGGCGGCACCGGTCGGAACACCTTCGATGTCCTCAATCGCAAGTCTTCGACGATCGATCCGAACGGTGCAAAGACCTACTTCGCCTATGACGCTGCCGGCAACCTGACCACATCGATCGACGCGTTGCTGCGCACCACCACGACCGTCTTCGATGCCCTCAGCCGGCCGACGCGGGTCACCGATCCGACCACCGCCGCCATGCAGATCGGCTACGATGCGGTCGGACGGGTGCGCAAGCAGGTCGATGCCCTCGGGCGAGCGACCTACTTCTCCTACGACGCGCTGCGGCGCCTCGCCCAGCAGATCGATCCGCTGAACATCCGCACCTATTTCACCTACGATGCGACGTCGAAGCTGAGCGGCAGGACGGTGAAGTCGGCCGATGTCGCGGCCATGTCGGTCCGCTACGACCTGCGCGGGCGCAAGCGCTGGTGCCAGGAAACCACCGGTCCTGGATCGTATTTCGCCTACGACCTCCTCGGCAACCTGCTCTCTACCACCGATCAGACCGGGGCGACCGCCCGCTCCTACGACGAGCTCAATCGACTTTCGCTGGTGGTCTCACCGAGGGGCGACGCGACCTACTTCGGTTACAGTCCGACCTCGCAGCGCACCAAGGTGCAGTTCCCCCGCGGCACGTCACGTGCGACGCTCGCCTACGATGCCCTCGATCGCTTGCGCAAGCTGCGTTCGCCGACCAATCGCGACGTCTACTACGTCTACGATGCGGCGTCGCGTCCCAGGAAGATGAGGTTCGGTAGCGGCGCATCCTGCTACTACGCCTTCGACGCCGCCCACCGGCCGACGCAGATCCGCCACGTGTCCACCACGGGCGCGACGATCGCCCAGTTCCTGTACCGGCGTGATGCGATAGGGCGCGTCAACCGCATCGTGCGTGAAGGCGATGTGGCGATCTATTACCAGTACGATGGCGCGGATCGGCTGACCAACGAGGCCTGGGTGCGGCCCAGCTCCGGCACGCAGATATACGGTTTCAACTACCAGTACGACTCGGCCGGCAATCGCGTGGCCAGCACGCGTACCGGCTTCGCCGGGGCGGCGATCGATGCCTCGACCTACGTCTACAATGCGGCCAATGCGCTGGTGAAGCGCTGGATCACGCCCGGCAACCAAGCCACCTACTATGCCTACGATGGCTCCGGTTCGACCCGGCGCGTGATCGAGAGCGCGGGCACGACCTACTTCGAGTACGGTCGGCATGGGCTGGTGACCCGCATCGTGCCACCCGCTGCCAAGGGCCAACCCTGGTCCTTCGGCTACGATGCGGTGCTCAACCGAACGCGCATGGTCCGTGGCGATAACGGCAAGGCCTCGTACTTCACCTGGGACGGCCTGGCCCAACTGGAGGAGCGCGATGCCGCCGGCGTGCTCGTCGCCCGTTACATCCACGGTCGCGGGATCGTCCCAGGCGTTGGCTCGATCGTCGAGGTGCAGCGCCCGAGCGTGCCGCTCGGTTCGCAATTCCTGCACACCGATCACCAGGGCAGCGTGCACAAGGTCACCGACGCCTATGGTCGGGTCCAGGTCTCCTATACCATGGATGCCTTTGGCCGGCACCTCCAGGCGCCGAGCGGCATGACGCCGACCATGGCCAACGACATTGCCTTCCATGGCGACTGGTTGAGCGTGAACATCGGTGGGCGCAAGCTCGGCCTGACGCCTTCCCGCGTATACGACGCGGAAATCGGCCTCTTCCTGCAGCGCGACCCCTATCCGCTGGGATTGAAGGTCGCGCGTTCGAGCGGAGTCATGGGCTTGGAACAGGCGACCATCTTCGCCGGATTGTACGCGGAGGGTGCCGGCACCGTAGGTGACGAGTTCGTCACCTACGCGCCGACCTTCATTCCCAATGGGATCGATCCACTCGGCATGAAGGACAAGGTCCCGTGGGAGGACTATTTCAAGGACTTCCTCAAGAAGCACCCGGGCCTGACTCCGGCCCAGAAGAAATGGGTGGAGACCCAGTTGGCTCGCGGCTGCGTCGGTGTCACCTGTTCCAATCTGGGAGCGAGCGAAAAGTTCAACAACTGCTATAAGGAAAAGAAACAGGCCGATGCGCGCAAGAAGAAGATGGAGAAGGATTGCGTGTGCTCGAAGAACAAGAGCAGCGTTCCCCTAGTCTTCTCCATCCATCTCCGCAACGACAAGGGGACCGATCCGGCCAAGCCGGACCTCACCTTCCATCCGAAGACCGGCAAGGCTGACCTGACGAACTGGGATATGACCGGTCGCCCAGCCGGTCCGTGGAAACCAGCCGGCGGAGGTGGATATAATTTCGACTTCGGCTTTGTCGAGAAGGACGGGACGATCACGCACGCTGATCACTACCACAACCCGGACAAGGACATGGACGGCAAGGGCGATTACTATCCGAACATGGACATCACTGATTCCACCATCTTCAAGAGCACCCTGGCGGAATGGCAGAAGAAGGGGGTGTTGCAGGGCGAACCCTATGTCAACTATCCGGACTTTAATGCCGAGGTATGGTGCGTGCAGTGCAGTGGTAAATATGGAGCCTGACACATGAATTTTCCACAGATGACCTGTCTGCTGATGGCGCTGTCTGTCGTCGTCTCGTGTCAGCGCCCTGCGCAGGCCGTCGAAGAACCAAGAAGTGAGATCACCATGTTGACATCGGTACTGGGCCGCGGTTTCGGCGTCGCGTTGAAGGCGACTTCCCGCTTCCGCTTGGTCAAGGCGGAGGATCAGGTCGCGAAGGCGGCGCAGAAGGCCATCTTCGTCTTGATCGCGGCGGTCGACGGACAGCCGCTCAAGGCGCCGCAGGAGATGCGTTGCGACTTCTTCAGCGCACATGTCCGCGACCAGATCCTGGCCCCGGATTTCGCTGCTGGCGCTGAGACGGCCGTGATCGGCTATGAGACCGTGATCATGAAGGGCCTCCCCATCGGTATCGAGAAATATCTCAAGCCGAGTGAATCGAACATGCCGGCCATGGAGGGCTGGCATGCCATCCCCACCTTCGTGGTGGTGGCTCTCGCGAAATGAGGCCTCGCCAGACCGACACATGGCTGCGTGGCGGCAGGTCATTCCAGTCATCGGCCACGCTTTCCTGACATCTCCTGAAATCCACAGCGCGCCTGATCGCGCCTCGCCCACGCGGAGCTTCCCATGCCCACGATCTCCCCCATCACGCGTCGTCAGATGCTCGGCGCGTCGCTCGCCACCCTCGGTATCGGCCTGAGTGCACAGGTATTCGCCACGGAAATCACGCATCTTGAAGGGGGTCTCGCGATGCCCGCGGGCCGGGGTTGCACGGTGGTCGTGGACCTGGTCGGCGGCAACGACGGTTTCAATACCGTCATCCCGTACGCTGATCCGGCCTATGCCGCTGCGCGTCCTGGCCTCGCCATCGCCAGCGCGGATGTGATCCCCTTGGATGCCCGCTGCGGCCTGCATCCGGCCCTGAGACCGCTGATGTCCGCCTGGGATCACGGCCAGGTCGCGGTGCTGCACGGTCTCGGCATCGCCGGCGCGGCCTGCCACGATTCGGCACGCAGCGCGTGGCGCACGGGCGGGTGGGCTTCGTGCGCGCCCACGCTGTCCGGGTCGGGAGCCGGCATCGCCTTCGCTGGCGGCGCGGGACCGCTGGCCGGGTGCGGCCTGGCCTGGACCTGCGTGGACGATGCCGAGCACGTCCAGGACTTCGTCGTCACCACCGCGCAGGCCGGCGCGGCGCTGCGCGCGCGCATGGCGGCGACCGCGGTGAGCGGCAATTTCCCCGCCACGCGCCTGGGCCGGGAGCTGGCGCAGAGCGCCCGCCTCCTCGCCAGCGGCGCCACGCCGGCGGCGATCGTGGTCAGCCACGAGGGCTACGACACCCACAGCGACCAGCGCGACGTGCATGATCGCCTGCTGTCCGAGCTCGCGCAGGCGCTGGCGGCCTTCCGCAGCGCGCTCGTCGCTGCCGGCCGCTGGCAGGACGTCCTGGTGCTCACCACCTCGGAATTCGGCCGCGCGCTGCATGAGAACGCCGCTGGCGGCACCGAGCACGGCACCACCAGCGTGCAACTCGCCCTGGGTGGCCGCGTGCGCGGTGGCGTCTTCGGCGCTGCCCCGTCTTTGGACCGTGGCACCCCCGCGCCCACGGCGCAGGTGCACGAGGTCTATGGCAGGCTGTTCCGCGATTTCCATAGCATGGCACCCGCCCGGCGTGTCGAGCCGGCCGCGGCATTCGCACGTATCGCACTCGTCTGACATCCTCCCGCCCTGCCGGCAATTTCCCCTCTCAGTGAAAGGTCCATCCCATGGCCTACGGCTACCGCATCTATTTCACCGAGCGCGCGAAGCACCGCGTGGTGCGTTGGGATCCGGATACTGGCGCGGTCTCGACCGTAGCAGGCGCCGAGGCGGCGGCCGGGGTCGCTGACCAGCAGCTGCGCGATCCGTATGGCTTGGCCATCGATCGCGGTGGCCACCTGCTCATCGCTGACAAGCTCAACCATCGCATCACGCGCATGACCAGCCGGATGGACAGGGTCGTCCAGAGGGTCGAGGACGGGCATCGCCATCCGGGCGCCGCGACGCCGATCCATCGGCGGGGTGCTCCCGATGTGCTCCAGTGTCCGACGGGCCTGTTTCCCGAGGAGGACGGCAGCGTCCTGTGCGCCTACAGCGACGATCACACTATCTACCGGATCCACCCGCGCGGGCGCCTCGAGTGGGTGCTCGGCGTGCCGCCCAACCGGCCGCAGGTCTTCGGCGCGTTCCGGGAGCACGTGCCGCAGGCCGAGCTGGCGGAGGCCTGCATCTGGGGACCGACGGGCGTGGTGAAGCGCAAGGACGGCGTCATCTTCTTCATCGAGCGCGGCTACCAGGAGGTGCGCATGCTCGTACCGGGAAAGGGTCTCAGCGCGGTGTTCCCGCACAGTCTGGCCCTGGCGTTCCGCGATCGTCCGCACGCCCCGGATCAGGCGGCACTGGACGACTACCATTCGACCTATCCCAGCAGCCTGGCGCTCGATGCCGCCGACCAGCTGTTCATGGCCGATGCCTCCCAGGGTGCGGTCATGCACATCGTTGTGGCGGCCCGCACAGTGCGCAAGGTCATCGACTTCATGCAGGTGGGCGGTGGCAAGGGCGGACCGGTCGCGTTGGCCTTCGGCAAGGACGGGACGGCGTGGGTGCTGGAATCACGGACGGGCAGCGTGCGCTCCTATCGTCCGGTTCCGGGCCGGCTGTGGGAGCCGCAGGCGGCCATCCTGAGCTCGCACCCGGGCGAAGGCCTCGTCATCAATCATGGCGGGGCGGGACTCGTCTGCGGTCCCTGACGTCCCCCCGATCCGTGACCGCACCATCATCTCAGATTCCAGAACGAAGGATTTCTCATGTTCCCTACGGTCATCCGCAAAGAGCCTGTCAAGAAACCGTGTGATCCGAGCAAGAACGCACCGGGAGGGCCATCGGCGTCCTCGAACTCGTCCGCCGGCACGAACACCGTCGAAGTCGGTACAAAGTTCGATTCCGGTTTCTCACGCTACCACATGCACACCGGCTGTCTCAAGCTGACACTGCGCAGCGGCGCCAAGCTGGACATGCGCTTCAACCAGTTTCCCGGTCAGGGGCTGAATTACGCCGGTGTCGGTCCGGATTCATGGTCTCCAGCAGGGCGTGGCGGCGTGTTCTCTTTCCTGCCCTTCATCCAGCAGGAATATCCACTGGGCATCCAGACCGATCGCGGGACGGTCGACTTCAACATCAGTCAGGGCAGCATCGGAACGGTCACCTACTACGCGCCGTCGACCGCACTCGCGATGCGCGGGCGCAATGACACCGTATCGAATCTCTTCACCGTCGATGACGAGTCATCGGGTGAACGGTGGGTCTTCGCCAACAAATCGAGCGCAGGGGTTCCTGGTCGTCTGCTGAGATACTACGACCGCAACGGCAACGAGCTGACCTACACCTACCGTCCACGTCCAGGGGGTGCGGGGAAGTACAACATCTTGCATAAGATCACGGGCGACCTCCCCCAGGGTCTGGGCGTCTACTTCTCCTATGGCGACGCGACGAATGAGGCGGCCTACGCCCACGTCCATCGTTTCGTGGTCGGGAATGGGACCGCAGGTCAGGATCGCGCAGTCTATTTCCAGTGGGATGCGACGCGCCATACCCTGCAGCGCGTGGCCTACCCGGGCGGATGCACGACCAGCTACGATTTCGTGGAAGCGGGCTCCTACGTGCAGGCGGCCATCCGCAAAGAGGTCGACCAGGAGAACTACAGCACCTATTTCGAGTACATCTCGGCGAATACGACCCTGCGCAAATCGGTCGAGCCGTTGGGGCGGGTGACCTATTATAGCTATGATACGGCCGCAGCGAACCGCATCCGCGCCGGCCGGCCGGCGACGCAATTCCGCTCCGAGGTGATCGGCGGCGGCCTGCAGGCGACCCGTCGCGAGGTGCGCCCCGACGGCACCGCCATCTATTACGACTACGACCTGGTGACCTCGCGCATGAAGCGGAAGGTCTCGCCCGGCGGCCGGCAGACCTACTACCGCTACAATGCGCGGTACGCCTTGGCGAGCGAGAAGGAGGTTACCACGGGCGCCGAGAAGGCGTATGCCTACGGCAACGATGCGCAGAGCTTGCGCGCCGAGGTCGGGCCGCGCCATACCGTCGGTTTCCCGGTGGTGACGTACTTCGAGTACGATGCCAAGTTCAATGTGACGATGGTGCGGAATCCGGTCCTGGCGACGAAACGCCGTCGCTTCGATGCGCAGGGTCGCCTCCTGGCGGAGGTCGATCCGCGCGGCGGCACGACCTACCATCGCTACGACCCGCAGGTCGGGCAGGTGTCCGCGACGGTGGATGCGCGGGGGAATTCGTCATATTTCCGCTACAACGCCTTCGCTGAGCTGCTCTCGTCGATCTCGCCGCGCTGGAAGGAGGCCGGCGGGATGGCCGCCTTCACCACCTCCTATGCCTGCGACCAGCGCGGTCGCGTGGTGAAACGGCGCAATCCGTTGGGCCAGACGGCCTACTTCGGCTATACGGCGCGCGGCGACCTGGCATCGATCCAGGATCCACGGCAGGTCGTCCGCGTCATGCGCTACGATGCCCTGCGGCGCCGGGCGAAGGAGTCGGTCCTGGGTGCCACGGGAGGGGCGCTGTCGGCGACCTATTTCGCCTACGACGCATTCGACAATCTGACGAAAGCGACCGATGGCCGCGGGTTCGCGACCACCATGACGTATGACGTGATGGACCGTCGCACCACGGTGACCGATGCGCTGTCGGGCGTGAAGTACTACGGCTACGACCAGGCTGGGAATCGGGTCATCGCGCGGGATGCGCTGGGCCGTGCGACGCGCCTGACCTACGACCCGCTCGGCCGCCTGGTGGCCTTCGAGAATGCGGCCGGTGGACGGTCCTACTTCGCCTACGATCTGGCGAACAACCTCGCGCTGCGTCGCGACGAGCGCGGCAACAAGCGGACGGGGACGCATGACGCCGCCAACCGGACGGCGACCGAGACGGATGCGCTCAATGGGAAGACCTATTTCGGCTACGACAGCGCGAACAACCTGACCCGGCGGGGCGATGAGCTGGGACGTCGGAACCGGTACGAGTACGATGCGTCGAACCGCCTGACGGTGATGACCAACCGGGCGAACCAGGCCTCGTATTTCGGCTACGATGCCGCGGGCAACGTGGTGAAGGAACGCAACCCTCGCGGCTACGCCAACACGCTCGCCTATGACGCGGCGGATCGCCCGGTGAGGACCACGGACGCGCTCGGCGGGATCGCCTACTTCGGGTACGATGCGGTGGGGAATGTCATCAAGACGCGCGACGCGCTGCAGCGGACCGCATTGGCGATCTATGACGGGATGAATCGCGTGGTCGCGATCACGGACGCGAATGGTGGGAAGACCTACTTCGCTTACGACAAGACTGGTAATCCGACCATCGCGCGGGATCAGCGCGGAGCGAATAATCTGCAGACGTTCGATGCCATTGGCAGACGGGACCACCTCACAGATGCCCTGGGCAACCAGACCTATTTCGGCTACGATGCGGTGGGCAACCTCGCCGTCACGGAAGATGCGCGGTCGTCTATCACGCAGCGGCAGTACGACGCGGTGAACCGCCTGGTCGCCCAGGTCGATGCGCTGGGAGGACGCTCGTATTTCGGCTACGATGCGGCGGGCAATCCGATCAAGGTCCGGGACGCACGCGGCAATGCCGCTGTAACCACCTTCGATGCGCTCAACCGACGGACGACGGTGGTGGACCCGCTGGGGGGGAAGAACTATTTCGGCTACGATGCCGTAGGCAACCGGGTCAAGCAGCGCAATGCGCTCAATGCCACGACGCTGACCTCCTTCGATGCCATGAACCGGGTGGTGGCTTCGACGAACCCGCTGGCGGCGCGCACCTATTATGCCTACGATGCCGCCGGCAATCGGACGACCGTGATCGACCCGTTGCTGCGGGCCACCGTGACGACGTACGATGCGCTCGATCGTCCGACGGCGGTCACCGATCCGACCACCGCGGTGATCAGGATGGCCTATGATGCGGTGGGCAATGTGCGCAAGGAGGTCAACGGTCTGGGCCGAGCGACCTACTTCGCCTACGACGCGCTGAACCGCCTGAGCCAGCAGGTCGATCCGCTCAATGTGCGGTCGTATTTCACCTATGATGCCGCCTCGAACCTGACCGGCCATCATGTGAAGTCGGCGGGTGCGGCCCAGATGCTGGTGAAGCACGATCTCCTCGGCCGCAAGCACTGGTTCCAGGACGGCCTGACCGCCGCGGGCACGTACTTCGGCTACGATGCGGTCGGCAACCTGACCAGCATCGCGGATCAGACCGGGGTGACGACGCGCGAGTACGACGAGATGAACCGCCTGGCGACGAGCGTGTCGCCGCGGGGCGATGCGACCTACTTCGGCTACAGCGCGACCTCGCAGCGGACCAAGGTGCAGTATCCACGCGGGACCGCGCGAACCGTGCTGGTGCGCGATCAGCTCGACCGCATCCGCAAGCTGCGCTCGCCGAGCAACCGGGACGTGTACTACGTGTACGATGCGGCATCCCGCCCGGTGAAGATGAAACTGGGTGCGGGATCGGCGTGCTACTACGCCTTCGATGCCGCGCACCGTCCGACGCAGATCCGTCACGCGGGTTCGGCGGGCGCGACGATAGCCCAGTTCCAGTACCGGCGCGATCTGGCCGGCCGGATCAACCGCATCATCCGCGAAGGTGATCTGGCGATCTACTACCAATACGATGGCGCGGACCGCCTGAAGTCGGAGGTCTGGGCGCGCCCTAGTGTCGGCGTGCAGGTCTACGGGTTCCAGTACCAGTACGACAACGGCGGAAACCGCACCTCGGCGGTGCGCACCGGCCTGGCGGGCGCAGCGATCGATTCCACCGCGTACGTCTACAACGCGGCGAACGCACTGACCAAGCGCTGGGTCACGCCGGCGAACCTGGCGACGTACTACGTGTATGACGCGAGCGGCTCGACGCGGCTCATCGTCGAAGGCGGGACGGCGACCTACTTCGAATACGGTCGCCACGGCCTGGTGACGAGGATCATCCCGCCGGCAGCCAAGGGCCAGCCGTGGGCGTTCGGCTATGATGGCAGGTTGAATCGCACCCGCATGGTGCGCGGCGACACCGGGAAATCGACGTACTTCACCTGGGATGGTCTCGACCTGCTCGAGGAGCGGGATGCGACCGGGACCCTGATCGCCCGCTACATCCATGGCCGCCCAGTGGCGCCCGGTATCGGATCGGTGGTCGAGGTGCAGCGCCCGAGCGTTCCGCTCGGTTCGCAGTTTTTGCACGCGGATCACCGGGGTACCGTGCACAGGGTGACCGATGCCTATGGGCGCATCCAGATCGCCTACACGTTGGACGCCTTCGGCCGGCCGATCGTGCCGACGGCCGGGCTCATGCCTGCGATGGCCAATGACATCGCCGTCCAGGGCAACTGGTTGACCATCACGGTCGGCGGCAAGCGCCTGGGGCTCTCGCCGTCGCGCGTCTACGATCCCGAGACGGGGCTCTTCCTGCAGAAGGATCCATTCCCGGCGGCCTTGAAGGCGGCGCAGGCAGGCTCGGGCAGCGGCATGGGGATCTACCAGGCGTCCATCTTCGAGGACGTGTTCTGGCGCTACCGGAGCGCCGACCTGGGTGGCATCAACCTGTTCACCTTCGCCAGCGGCAATCCGGTGAACCGGGTCGATCCGACCGGTCTGCCGGATGACTACTACGATACGCCGCCTGACTTCTTCGATACGCTGTGGGGTGTTGCCACCGGCATCGGAGACGTCGGTGTCGATCTGGCCAAGCATCTCGCGGGGATCGTGGTGGCGGGCGGCTACGCCGGCCACAACGTGTCAGTGGGCCTCTTTACGGGCAATCAGTATCATCTCGAAGACATCCCGAGCTGGGCCCAGAGCGGCCTGACGCAGTCGCAGATCTGTCGCATCCAGGATGGGCAGTGGGGTATCAGCGGGGCGGCGAAGGATGCCGGTCTGGCCGTGGTGGCATCGAATCCACTCACGGGTTCCGCGATGGCCGGCTGGAACATGGGCACGGCGATCAATCAGAACGATCCGAACGGTTTCGGGCAGGGGCTCGCGCAGTTCGGGTTGCTGGCGGCGGGTACGCCAGGGAAGGGCAACAGCCTCAGCCTGGCGCGCCTGAACTGGGAGAAGACAGGGAGCCCGATGGGGCACTTTTCCTATCAGGTCACCACTGCGCGCGGAACCATCATCACAGAAGGTGGACCAGGGATAAGAACCCAGATGGCGCCGCCTCCACGGGGCGGAATATTCATCCCTGTGCTGATCTTCAAGGAGAACATCCCGTCTGCATTCGGATATGGTTACCGCAACACGAATTGCCTGACCGCCGGCTGCGATGCCCTGCTGAATCGAGGGCTCATGATCCGTCCAGGATTTCCGTGGGAAGCACCAGCGGCTTCGGGCGCTGGAGTCAACGGCGCGGCCTGCGATCCGTGCAAGGGGAAGTAAAGGCCATGGGGTTCGCACCACAATTCTACCTGTCGCATGACGTGGCACAGTCGTGGACCCTTCCGTTCGCATGGATGGGCTATCGCTTGGTGATGATGCCGCTCCAGCCCATGCAGATGGAGAGCGTCGAGACGGCCGGGCGCATCCTCCCCGGCGATCACAACTTCATATTGCATAAACCATTCGCCGTCTTGCAGGAGTCGGCATTCAAGGCCCCGCGGGGTGGCGACCCGCTTCCCCAGGATTCGCTGCATACGCTGTCTATCCGGGACGCGGACGATCCCGCCTTCCGCATGCTGGTATTCGGTGTCATGGCGGTATCGGGGGCGCGGATCCTGCTTCCCAAGGGCGGTGACGTTCCCCCACGGATCTATTCGTTTCCTGGGCAGGCACAGGTCGATGCATGCCTCGAGAAGGCATGTGCACTGCCGAGGACCGCCTCCAGGGAGACGTGGAAGGGAGGCGCAGGCCATGGCATCTTCCTGACGGGAAGGAGCGATGCAGGAGCGTTTTCGCTCGTATCCGGCATCGGAAGAGCTGCGCAGGATGGAAGCGAGCGACGCTTCATCGCGCTGAGCGGCGGGGGGGAAGCCATCCCGGAGCGCATCGTGTTGGCGAACGGGGGCCAGCTCTTGGCGGTGCACAGCGTCTGAAGTCCCGGCACAGGGACAGGCATCCCGAACCCGCTTTCTCTTTCCGAGTGCCATGCGCTTCTCCATTCTCGTCTTTTCCGCATAAGTTATTCGTAATCCAGGAAATAGGCCAACAATGAACCGCATGATGCCCATTCGATCCGCTCTCAGTGGGGCGACTGGGAACTGCGATGCGTGCGCTGGGAAGTAGGCGCACATGAGCGGCGGAGACCCCTTCTATTTCCTCCCTGGAGACCTGCATGACAGGTGGCGGGAGCCATTCATCGCCATGGGGTTCGCGGTCGAGCGGTCCGGCGAAGGCATGCACCGGCCGCTGGGCGGGTCGTCGTCTGGAGTCCCGTACAGCACGGGGACCATCACCAAGGGGCGGTTCAAGACCCACTACAACCTGTTCGTCAGCGACCACCCCTTCACCGATTTTCCAATCAGCACGGAAGCCGGAAGAGTGATCGCTGGCGCATCCAGGTATCATTTCATCGAGTTCTTTCCGCCGCAGGGTCTGGGCGGCCTATTCGTCAAGCAGTTTCCCCATATGCGGTATCTCTGTCACGCCACCATAATCGCATCGTGGGTACGTGCTGATGTATGGGGGGCTTTAGGAGCGTTCACGTATATCGGCTGGACGAGAGCTCTTCGGCATCAGTGGCTTCCACCTTGTCATAGATCATCGCGACGTTGACTCGGGAAGGATCGCCGCGCGTCGCGTGCGAAAAACTATCAACCGGGGTGTTGGCGGTCCGGATGAAAACAGATTCCGGTGAGTTGACTGCCGTGAGCGGTATGGGGTTCACGATGTCGAATGGATCCAGGGTCGCTTACCTGGCATTCATTTCGGACGCGCATAAGGAGGTCGGCCCGTTGACGGAGGCGACAGCGAGGGAGCACGGCCTCGCGTTGCAGAGTGACAATGACATGTCCGATTATTGGAAGTGAGCTTGGGGAAATGCCTCGCCATCCCCCCGCGGCACGACACTCCGCGAGGCCAGCGACCCAGGCTCTGGCGCCTCTGCGATATTCTCACGCTGGGTGTGGGGGAGCATCTTCTCACAGTCACATTTTTTGGATATGTGAGTAGTAGGACATTCTTGTTGGAAATAATCGACTGATCTTCCCTCGGCTCCATGATCCGGCGCCGGAGGTGCAGGCTCCACGTTCTCACGCCGGGTATAGTTGATACTCGACAGATGCCTGCTATGGTACGGCTCTGTTTTGCGTAAGGACCCTCCCATGGCCTATGGCTACCGCATCTATTTCACCGAGCGGGCCAAACACCGTGTGGTGCGTTGGGATCCGGACACCGGCGCGGTCTCCACGGTGGCGGGCGCCGAGGCGGCGGCCGGGGTCGCTGACCAGCAGCTGCGCGATCCGTATGGCTTGGCCATCGACCGCGACGGCCACCTGCTGATTGCCGACAAGCTGAACCACCGCATCACGCGGCTGACCAGCCGGATGGAGTCCCTTCCGCAGCGCGTCGAGGATCGCCATCGCCAAGCGCATGCGGGGACGCCGCTGCACCGTCGGCACGGGCCGGACGTGCTGCAGTGCCCGACGGGTTTGTTCGCGGAGGCGGACGGCAGCGTGCTGTGCGCGTACAGTGACGACCACACCATCTACCGCCGGCACCCGCAGGGCCGGCTGGAGTGGGTGCTGGGCGTGCCGCCGAACCGCCCGCAGGTGTTCGGCGCCTTCCAAGAGCAGGTGCCGCAGGCGGCGCTGGCGGAGGTCGGGATCTGGGGCCCGACCGGGGTGGTGAAGCGCAAGGACGGCACCATCTTCTTCATCGAGCGCGGCTACCAGGAGGTGCGGATGTACCTGCCGGGCAAGGGCCTGCGCGCGGTGTTCCCGTACCGCTTGGCGGTGCCGTTCCGCGACCGTCCGGTGGCGCCGGAGCGGGCGGCGCTCAGCGATTACCACTCGACCTACCCGAGCAGCCTCGCGCTCGATGGCGCGGACCGGCTGTTCATGGCCGATGCGACGCAGGGGGTGGTGATGCAGGTCGACGTGGAAGCAGGGGTGGTCGCCAAAGTGATCGACTTCGCCGACATCGGCGGCGGCCAAGGCGGGCCGGTGGCGCTGTCCTTCGGCCCGGATGGCACGGCGTGGGTGCTGGAGTCGCGCACCGGCAGCGTGCGTTCATACCGGCCATCGGCGCAAGGCCCATGGGTCGCGCAGGCGGCGGTGCTGGGCTCACGCCCAGGCGAAGGCCTGACAATCAACCACGGCGGCGCCGGGCTGGTCTGCGGCCCCTGACGCGTGTCGCGGCGTTGCCATTCCCAACTTAAAAACTCTCTTCCGAACCCGAGGTCCTGCCCATGTACCCGACCGTCATCCGCCAAGAAGACGATAATCCCTGCAACAACGCCAAGAATTCGCCCGACAAGCCGATCGCCTCGACCGACGCCCCGGTCGGCACCAACACGGTGGAGGTGGGCACGAAGTTCGATTCGGGCTTCTCGCGCTACCACATGCATACCGGCTGCATGCGGCTGACGCTGCGCAGTGGCGGCACGCTGAGCATGCGCTTCAACCAGTTCCCAGGGCAGGGTATCGGCTACGCCGGTGTCGGTCCGGACTCGTGGTCGCCGGCGGGGCGTGGCGGCGTGTTCTCGTTCCTGCCCTTCATCCAGCAGGAATACCCGCTGGGAGTCCAGACCGACCATGGCACGGTCGACTTCAATGTGAGCCAGGGCACGGTCGGCACGGTGACCTACTACCTGCCGTCGACCGCGCTGGCGATGCGCGGTCGCAACGACACTGCGACCAACCTCTTCACCATGGACCGGGAAGCCACGGGTGAGCGCTGGATCTTCTCCAACAAGTCGAGCGCCACGGTCCCTGGGCGCCTGCTAAGCTACCGCGATCGCAACGGCAACGTGCTGAACTACGCCTACCGTCCGCGCGCGGGCGGGGGCAAGTACCACATCCTGCACTCGATCACCGGTGATCTGCCGCAGGGCATGGGCGTGTACTTCGCCTACGGCGATGCCGCCAACGAGGCGGCCTGGGCGCACATCCGGCGCTTCACCGTCGGCAACGGAACGCCGGGACAGGACCGCGCCGTGTACTTCGAATGGGATCCGGCGAAGGACACGCTGCAGCGCGTGGCCTATCCCGGCGGCTGCACCACCGCCTATGATTTCAATCCCGCGGGCGGGTACGTCCAGGCGGCGATCCGCAAGGAGGTCGACCAGGAGAACTACACCACCTACTTTGAGTACACCAACAGCTCGAGCACGACGCTGCGCAAGTCGGTCGAGCCGCTCGGCCGCGCGACGTATTTCACCTACGACTACGCAAACGCGACGAGGATCCGCGCCGGGCGCCCGGCGACGCAGTTCCGCTCGCAGATCATAGGCGGCGGCCTGCAGGCGACGCGCGCCGTCGTGCGCCCCGATGGCAGCACCGTGTACTACGACTACGACGCGGTGACCTCGCGCATCAACCGCAAGAGCGAGCCCAACGGCCGGGTGACCCACTACACCTACAACGCCAGCTACGCCCTGGTCAGCGAGCAGGAGGCCGCCACCGGCGCCGTGACCGTGTATTCGTACAGCGGCGATGGCCAGAGCGTGCGCGCGGTCGTTGGCCCGCGCCACACCGCGGGCTTCCCGGTGCTGACCTACTACGAGTACGACGCGAAGTTCAACATCACGCGCGAGCAGAGCCCGGTCCAGGCGGTGATCCGCCGGCGCTTCGACGCCATCGGCCGGCTGCTGGCCGAGGTCGACCCGCGGGGCGGCACCACGTACTTCCGCTACGATCCAGTGGTTGGTCAGGTGTCGGCCGTGGTTGACAGGCGCGGCAATTCTACTTATTTCCGCTACAACCTTTTCGCTGAGACCACCAGCAGGGTCTCGCCGCGCTGGAAGGAGGCGGGGGGCATGGCCGCCCATACCACCAGCTATGGCAGCGATCTGCGTGGGCGTCTTTTCAAACAACGGGATCCTCTCGGCAACATCACCTATTTTTCGTATACCGGACGCAGCGATCTGGCAGCGGTCATCAATCCACGCGGTGTGGTGCGCACCTACCGATACGATGGTTTGCGGCGCGAGACCAGGCGGACGGTGGCCACCGGCTCCGGTTCCGTCCTCTCCGTTGTGTATTTCGAGTTCGACGCTAACGACAATGAAATCAAAGCCATCGATGGACGCGGCTTCGCGACGGTCCGGACCTACGATGTGATGGATCGCCTGGTGACCGCGACGGATGCGCTCGCTGGCGTCACCTACTTCGGTTACGATCCGGTTGGCAATCGGGTGAAGGCGCGCGATCCCATGGGCCGTACCGTGACGCGCTCGGTCGATGTATCGGGGCGCGTGACGGCGGTGGTGGATCCATCGGGTCGGAAGTCGTATTTCGCTTACGACAAGGCCGGCAATCTGGTCAAGCGGCGCGATGCCCGCGGCAATTCCCTCCTCCGGACCTACGATGCCGCCAATCGCCCGGTCACCGAGGTCAATGCGCTCGGCGGTGCGGCCTATTTCGGATACGACGCGGGGAACAATCTGGCCCAGCAGCAGGACCAGATCGGCCGACGCGCCCGGTTGATCTACGATCAGGTCGACCACCTGATTACGGTCATCGATCCGCGCGGCCAGTCGACCTACTTCGGTTATGACGCGGCGGGCAATATCACCAAGGTGCGCGACCCCAGCAATGCCATCGCGATCCATGCCTACGATGCGGCGAACCGCAGGGTCGCCTCCACCGATCCGCTCGGCGCCAAGACCTACTTCGGCTATGATGCGGCGGGCAACCAGGTCAAGATCCGCAATGCGCTCGGCCATTCGCGGCACATCGCCTATGACGCCATGGACCGCATGGCGACGATGGTCGATCCCGCCGGGGGATCGACCTATTTCGGCTACGATGGTAACGGAAATATCGTCAAGCTGCGCGACCAGCTCGGGACCACCCAGACCTGGTCGTATGATGCGCTGAGCCGACGCAGCAGGAGCGTCGATGCGTTCGGTGGCGTCACCTACCACGGCTACGATGCCGTCTCCAACCCGACGCTGGTCCGCGACGCGCTCGGGGAGACGACCCAGTCGATCTATGATGCGCTCAATCGCCGCATCGCGATCGTCGATGCGGTCGGTGGCCAGACCTATTTCGGGTACGATGCGGTCGGGAACCTGATCAAGCGCCGCAACGAGGCGGGAGCCGCGGTCGTCGCGACCTACGATGCGCTCGACCGGCGCACGACCCTGGTCGACGCCCTGGCAGGCAAGACCTACTTCGGCTATGACGCAGTCGGTAGGCTGGTGAAGATCCGCGATGCGCTCGGCGCCAGCATCACCAGGGCCTATGACAATCTCGACCGGATCGCCGCGCATCGTGATGCGACCGGCGCCAAGACCTATTTCGCCTATGACGCCGCCGATCGGCTGACCGGCCGGACCGACGCCCTGCTCCGCACCACCTCGGCCGCTTTCGACGCCATGGGCCGGCCGACCGCGGTGACCGATCCGATGCTGGCCATCATCCGCAAGAGCTATGACGCCATCGGCAACCTCCGCAAGGAGGTCGATCCGCTCGGTCGAGCAACCTATTTCGCCTATGATGCCCTTGCTCGTGTCGCCCAGCGGATCGATCCCTCGGGTATCCGCACCTATTTCCTCTACACCCCCACTTCGCGTTTGGCTGGCCAGTTCGTGAAGTCCGCTGGAGCGACGAGCGTCCAGCTCCGCTATGATGCGCAGGGGCGCAAGCGCTGGTGCCAGGACCAGGTCGGGCCAGGCAACTACTTCGCGTATGATGCCGTCGGCAACCTCGTCTCGGCCTCGGATCGCCATGGAGTGACGAGTCTGGTCTACGATCCGCTTAATCGTCTGGCGCAGACCATCTCGTCACGCGGCGACGTCACCTACTTCGGGTATGGGCCGACCTCGAGGCGGACCAAGGTGCAGTATCCCCGTGGCACGGCACGCGCGAACCTGGCCTACGACGCGCTCGACCGGCTGCGCAAGTTGCGATCGCCGACCAATCGCGACGTGTATTACGTCTACGATGCGGCTTCCCGACCGTCACGGATGAGATTCGGGAACGGTGCATTCTGCTATTTTTCCTTTGATGCAGCGCATCGGCCGCTCTCCATCCGCCATATGACCGCGTCAGGGGCGTCCATCGCCCAGTTCGCATACCGCCGCGATATCGTCGGACGGACTAACCGGATCGTACGCGAGGGCGATCTCGCCATCTATTTCCAATATGACGCCGCGGACCGCTTGACCAGCGAGGTGTGGCTAAAGCCGACCACAGGGCTCCAGATATATGGTTTCCAGTACCAGTACGATGCACACGGGAACAGGACGTCTGGGACGCGCTCGGGACGCTCTGGTCTCATCGATTCGACCACCTACGTGTACGATGGCGCGCAGGCCCTGGTCAAACGCTGGATGACGCCGACCAACCAGGCGAGCTATTACACCTACGATGGTTCGGGAGCGGTCCGACGCATCATCGAGAGTGCCGGGACCACCTACTTCGAATACGGAATCCACGGACTGGTGACCAGGATCGCGCCGCCGCCTGCACAAGGACAGCCGTGGTCGTTCGGCTATGATGCATTGCTCAACCGGACCCGTATCAAGCGCGGCGATAACGGGAAATCCACCTACTTCACCTGGGATGGCGCTAACCAACTCGAGGAGCGTGATGCTGTCGGCACCCTGATCGCGCGGTTTGTCCACGGTACGGCGATCATGCCGGGCGTTGGTTCCATAGTCGAAATCCAGCGCCCGAGCGTGCAGCTCGGCTCGCAATTCCTGCACATGGACCAGCATGGCACAGTGCACCGGGTCACCGATGCTTATGGCCGCATCCAGATCGCCTACACCACGGATGCCTTCGGCCGCCACATCGTCGCACCAGGCGGCATGACGCCGACCATGGCGAACGACATCATATACCAGGGCAACTGGCTGACGCTGACGATCGGTGGGAGACGCCTCTCCTTGTCGCCGGCCCGGGTCTACGATCCGGAGCTGGGCCGCTTCCTGCAGCGCGATCCCTTCCCGGGCGCACTCAAGCTCTACCAGGACTCGGGCCGCAATGCCCTGGGGATCTATGCGCAGACCATCTTCGCTCCCTTGTTCGGTGCTTACGCGGAGCGGGATTTCGGCGGCACCAACCTCTTCGCCTATGCCAGCGGGAGTCCCGTGGATCGCGTGGATTGGGCAGGCATGCCCGACGATGGCACGTCGTGGTTCGACAGCGCCTTGATCTGGCTCGACCAGTCGGGCACCCTCGATTTCGCTGAAGGGACCGCCGAGTTCTTCGCTGGCGCGGGAGATGCGGTCACCTTCGGCATCACCACCAGGATCTCCGCCGGGATCGCGGATGAGGTCTGGGGCAAGGAGAACGGTGGCGATGTCATCAGGAAGGCAAAGAAATGCTCTGGCCTGTTCACTGCTGGCCAGGTAGCGGGCACCGTTGCCGTCCTCGCCACCGGCATCGGCGCCGCCGGTACCGCCGCCCGGGCGGGTGTGACGGTGGAGGCGACACTTGCCGCTGGGAATGCGGAGACGATCGGCCTGGCGATCCGCATCGGTCAGGGCTCGACCAATGCGGTCATCAATCACGAACGCTTTCACGTCTTCGTCAATGCGCTGCTCGGGAGGTTCGGCCAGAGGATCTACAACAACAGCAGTGCATGGCGGGCTGCCGAGGAACTCGCCGCCGAGACCTTCGGAACCGGTTCCGCGGCTGCCGCCATGAAATGGTTCGCCAGCGTCGCCGGGCCGGAATATGGGGTCTTCCTTCCGCGGGTACTCGCGGAACTCGGCCTCGCTGGTGCTGCTGGTTACGGCATCAATTCCATCCTGCCGAGTTCAGACATCGATTGCCCATGCCCGTGACCCGGCGATCCTGGCGCCATTCGACAAACCCTGGACCACGTCATGGGCATCTTCTCGCGTCGATCGCCGTGCCCCTCCTGCGCACGGAAGGCGGTCATCAAATGGCAATTGGTGAAGGTGCGTCCTGCTCCTGGCAGCCCCACCGGGTCCGGGTTGCCGTGGTGGCTGTACCGTTGCGAAACATGCAAGGCGACGTTCCGGCTCACTTCGACGGGAGCCCTGGAATTGGCTCCGGCCCGATATCAGGGACTATGACGTCACTTACCCAGGCGATGCAAAGCCACGGCGGACTCTGAATGGCAGGCTGGCCATGACTACCCATGCGAGTGAGGAATGTCACCCTATCTCCTACTCGTGATTCCTGTGCTGGTCGCCTGGATGTGGAGACAGCGGCGAAGCCGTTTCGATGTCCGTGATGAAACGACCCGCATCCTGCCGGATGCCGAATTGATGGTGCGCATTCTCGGGGAGCATGCCTCCGCGGATGAATGGAAGGAGTCGGCGTTCCCCGACTCTGGCCACGATGGGGAGGATCTCGCCTTCTTTCGACTATTGCATGGCAGGACCGTCGCAAGGATCCTCTTCTCGACTCCGACCCGGCCTGCGGCGTGGGACGGAGTTGTGAGCAAGCTCCAGCGTTCGCTCCCGAAGCTGAATCGCAGCAACCTGTTGGTCCTCGGTGCCGGTGACGGCCAGCAGGTGTTATACGAACTCGCGTCCGGCGGCGTGCTCGTCGTGCATCTCGCCGCTGACGCAGTTTTCAGGTACGAGAGCGGCAGGGATTTCCTGTCAGCCAAGTTCACGGTGGAAGACGACGATAGCGAAGAATAGAGCGAACCGCTCGCAGGGTTGGTGGTCTCGGATGTGGCCCTGGTTCCGCAATTCCGGAGGACATGTCCATCGAGGTCGGATTCATGACGGCTGGCGGCGTGGCCACCTGGTCTCCACTGGCGCTTTGGTGTCGGCCACCACGGCAGGCGGCGCGATCGTGGCGTGCGCGGCGGCGACGGCGGGCACGGTCCTGGTTGTCGGCGCCGCCGCTGCAGTCGCTTCTTACGGCGGTAACGAGATCGGCAACGCCATCGGCGAGATGGAGGTCGGGGCGCATCCATCGACGAACACATCGGGTCCGGCATCTACTGGGCGACATCATGGACGGAAATCTGGGATTGAATCATGGGCGATGACACCTCGGGCGAAGCGGGTTCATTGTGGGAAAAGTGGGTCCTCGGAACGGCGTCCGAGGGCGACATCATCCTGTGGGCGCGCGGCATCGTGGTGTCCGGGCGGGCCGATGGCGAGGAGGTCCCTGCGATCGCACGTCTGCCGACGGATGGCATGTTCGAGAGGAAGCCCAGCCGCTTCGACTACGACTACGATTATTATGACGAGGAACTGCTGGGACCCGCGTCGACCCTCTTGCGGGCCTTCCTGCTCCGGCGGCGCGCCTTCGGTTTCAGCGAGGAGGCGGTGCGTTTGTTCCGGGAGCGGGCCTAGCGCGACCTCCGCAAACGTTCAGGGGAGGTCAGGGTTGGTGCTGACACCTGGGTGGAATACGTGGTCAGCCTCTTCCCGGAGACGGAGCCGTGGATCGCGAAGATGAACCTGGAGGAGTTCAATGATTCCCTCGCGCCCGAGCAGGTCGCCGGACGGCTGACACGGTGGTACTTCGCGCCGCTGGTGAGGTCCGGGGACGTCGGCGGAGTGGCGCAGTTCGCTGAACTGGTCGAGTTCCTGCTGCGGTGCGGGGACGCGGATGTGCATCAAGCGGTGGCGATGGGAGTGATCGAGGAGATCGGCGTCGAACTGGGTGACGAGCGGGATCGGAGGATGCGGGAGGTCGTCTATCCCGCGCTGGGAGTCCTGGGCCGGGACGAGTTGTGCTCGTGCTGGCCGGAAATCCTCGAGGGCCTTTCCTAGGATCGAGTTCCGTATGTCGCCGCCTACAGGGCGCTCTGCTGCCCTCCTAGGCCGCAGAGGCACGAAGTGCGCTCACGCGACCTGAATCCAGTGTAAGCGTTCAGCCGCCTGAACTAGCACGCACGATGGTAGCGTCATAGGAATTGCCGACTCTGGAGGCGGCATGTCTGACGACGTAGTGATCCCTGGGACCAATGACCCGCTGGACGAGGTGGGCGGTCGCGCCCTGGTCGAGGCATGGCGTGCGTCGGGTCTTTCCGGTACGGCGTTTTGCCGTGAGCGGAACCTGCGGGCACAACGTCTGCATTATTTGCGTGAGCGGCTGGGGTATCCTGTGAAGGTCGTAGGTGGCGGCCGGTCGTCGGTCGTACCATCACGACCGTCGTCGTCGTAGGGTTTCGTGCAGGTCGTGGTCAGATGCCGCGACCTTCCTTCGACGTCATCCGACGTCGAGCTGTCCCCGACGCCCTCCTCGGAATCGGGCTTTTGCAACTCAGGAGACGACCGGTTCGTCAACCACTTCCGAGCTATTTTTAGGACAGAATTACGTGGTGAGCCCACTGTTCACGCAGCGCGGGGGATGGAGCCAGGGCCTGACAAATGCTTCATTCAATTACATGGCAATCTCTTCTGAGCTGAACCAATACATGAATGGAAGCACCCAAATGAGGAGGGCGGTGGAATGGGCGTTCCGAGGTACGGTCCTGATGAGCGAGGGTGGGGCGATGATTTTGAACCCCATGAGTGACGGGATCGATGCTTTGACGGGAGGCGGAGAAGGGGATTGCCCTTGCGATTGACCCATGAAGAGGGAACGCATAGATGGATCGCATGGCCATGCCTGCAAGGCAAGGCCAGAGGGAGGGTGGGAAGGCTTGAATACGATCGGTTTCATGGTCGGCGTGGCGCTCATGGCGGTCTTTGTGGCTGGCGGCTTGCTGCTGCTGTTCGCCGTCTTCCGTTTCTCATTCATCTCTAGCCGGCGCAATAAGGGCTCTGGTGAGCGGCTCTATCGTCCGGAAGTCGGGTCGGTCGTCAGTTCCTTTCAGGTTACGATAGGCGAGGAGGTCGGTGGCAAATATGTGAAGTCACGCGGCCTGCATCATGGCGATCTCGTTTATGTACGTGATGGCAGGAGATTACCGGTCTCCAGGGTGATTCCATTGACGGTCCGTGATGCGCGCGAATGGGCGAAGATCACCGGCGTGAAAGGCGTCCCCGTGGCATTGGATGATGGCAAAGGCGTCTTTTATATTCCGGTGGATGGGCAGCCTGGGAAAACTCCAGGAACGGTCATCCATTCCAATGCCGGGAAGGAATCCGTGGTTGCCGGATCACTGGGCGAATTCATTGATGCACTCAAGGAAACCTGAGGTGCAGGGTGGGCGACAGCAGAAACGATGTCGGCGTGCGCTCTTTCGACGCTTGCCGATGGCCGACACCAAAGGGCGCTCGCTGCAACAATTGATATGGCGGGTAAGCTATCGGACATGGAATAGGAAAATCATACGAGGCACTTACGGCATGAGTCCGCCCAGTACGAATCAGAGCCGATAAGCTGGAAGTCGATCTTTTCCTTCCGCTGTCCGGCATCCAGGTGCGTACAGATGTTCCAAAATGGTTACCCCGTCTGGATTCGAACCAGAAATGAGAGAGCCAAAATCTCTAGTGTTACCGTTACACCACGGGGTAGTGGTCGTCGACGTGAGCGTTCGGAGTCGACGGAAGAAGACTAGGCCGGAAAAACGCGGCGCCAGCCGCGCGTGGGGTCAGTCGCCCTGGACCCAGGTCTGGGTGCAGGGCGTCCAGTCGATGAGCGTGTCGGGGAACCAGATGGCGAGTTCACGGGCGGCGCTTTCGGGGCTGTCGCTGCCGTGGACCAGGTTGTTCGATTTGGAGCAGCCGAAGTCGCCGCGAATGGTGCCCGGGGCCGCCTTGCGGCCGTCGGTAGCACCGATCAGGGTGCGGGCGACGGTGATCGCTTCGTCGCCTTCGAGGACCAGGGCGATCAACGGACTGGAGGTGATGAACCCCACCAGACCGGCGAAGAAGGGCTTGGCCGCATGTTCCTGATAGTGCTGCTTCGCCATGTCGGCGGTGGCCGTCATCAATTTCATGCCCACCAGCTTGAGGCCCTTGCTTTCGAAGCGGCCGAGGATCTCGCCCACCAGTCCGCGTTGCACCGCGTCAGGTTTGAGGATCACGAACGTGCGCTGGATTGATGACATGGGATTCTCCGAAAGAGGCGGCATGTTCCAATTGCAACCCCACTTGCAAGGGGGCAGGACCGCCGCGGACATTGTACCCAGGCGGCTTCATCAGTCGGGGATGGCCAAGCCTGCTCTGCTGCCTGGCCGTAGTGCCGGTGTGGACCCAGCACAAGAAGCAGGGCCGGTCAAACGACCGGCCCTGCTTCAGATCATCGTGGTGGAGATAAGGAGATTCGAACTCCTGACCTGTTCATTGCGAACGAACCGCTCTACCAACTGAGCTATATCCCCGTGCGATGGGCGGCGTTTTAGGAAGCGCCCCGCGGATTTCCAGCAGCTATTCCTGTCGGCTCGCTCACTCCAGCAAGCGGCCCAGGTGGACACACGCCTCCTCGGTCAGGTGGGCGCCGCGCGAGAGCGTCAGTCCGTTGCGCAGGCCCTCCTGGATGATCTGGCGTTCCAGGTAGTCGTTGGAGGCTGAATTCGCCGGCAGGCCAAAGATCGCGAAACGCAACTCACCTCCGGCAAACACCGGCGAATCGCCCAATTGGCTGAGCCGCAGGCGGACCGCCGACACCAGCGCCATGGCCAAGCTGTCCATCTGACTGAATTCGCCTTCCAAGCCCTGGGCATTGATCGCCGATTCGACGGTGACTCGGCCGCGGTAGTTGCCTTGCATCAGGTGCGGGCCCGAGAGCAGGGGCAGGCGCATCTCCTGGAGCTGGCGCAGCAGCAGGAAGTCGTCGTTGTAGGTCGCGATGCTCACGCGGCCGTCGGGGAAGGGCCAGCGCGACAGCAACGGCGTGCGCCCGTCGCAATAGAGGTAGATGAAGCCGAGGTGCGCCAGGGCGGTGATCGGCTGCACCAACGTGGTCGCCCCACGTTCGAGGTGGCCCAGGATGCTGGGCGGCAGCACCAGGCTCATGCGCCGCCAATGGCGTTTGGCTTCGGCGGCCAGGCTGAAGGCCTGGGTCAGCACCTGCCAGGGATTGCTGGTCCCATCCACGGTGGCGAGGTGGTGGCTGCCACGACGAGGATCGTCAAAGCCATCGACCCACAGGCGCCCACGGCTGTAGAGCGCGGTGACCTGCTGCGGCACCTTCTCGGCGAGGGAGAGCTGCTCGAGCGCGGCGCGTCCACAACCGAGCACGGCCTGCTGGCCGTCGCTGGCGCTGTGCAGCAGGCGCCGGGCGAGCGTGCGCTCGACGCGCAAGGGTGCGCGTTCGGCCGCCAGGTCATGCATGCCGCAACGCACCAGGGCGGCGTCGATCAGACTCAGCAGCAGGGGGGTGCTGAGCTCGGTCATCGAGCTGTCGGCCAGGGTGGCCTCGACCTGCAGGATGGCGTCATCGGAGGCCTTGGGGTCGATGCCATAGCGGGTGACGAGCAGTTCGCGCATCCAGAGGCGGTCCCAAGGCCGGCGCCGGCCATCGGGATCGACTACCGCGAGGTGCGGGGCGGCGTTGTGTTCACCCAGGACCCGGCGGGCGCGGCGAAAGCGTTCACGTGCATCGCGGTAGCGCGCATAGGCGATGGCCGCTTCGTAGTTGCCGCTCTCTTGCAGCACATGGACCACCGCGTCTTGGACGTCCTCGATACCCAGGCTGGGCTGGTCGCAGGCGCGTTCCAGGTGCTCCATGACCACCCGTGCCAGCTCATCCGCCTGCGCCGGGTCCTCGATACCGACCGCATGCTGGGCCCGGGTGATCGCATGGGCGATGCGCACGACATCGAACGGCACCAGCTGGCCGTCGCGTTTCACCACCGTGGTCGGCTTCATCGTTTGCTGTCGCCTGGCTTAAGGTCGCCCAGTTGATCGGTCGCCTTGTGATCGGTCGCCTTGTGGTCGCCCGGCTTCAGGTCGGCTGGCCGGACATCACCTTCGCTGATCACGCGCCGCAGTTCGTGCATGAACTCATCCAGGTCCTTGAACTGGCGATAGACCGAAGCGAAGCGCACGTAGGCGACCTGATCGAGACGATGGAGTTCATCCATCACCTTCTGTCCGATGGTGCTGGAACTGACTTCGCGCACGCCATCGCTGAGCAGATGGTGGTAGATGCGATTGACGGCGGCTTCGAGGTCCTCGACCGGGATCGGTCGTTTCTCGCAAGCCACGGTCATGCCGTGCAGCACCTTCTTACGATCGAAGGCCTGACGGCGGCCGTCCTTCTTCACGACCATCAGCGATTCCTCGCCCTCCACCCGTTCGTAGGTGGTGAAGCGCTTGGCGCAGTGGTCGCACGCGCGGCGTCGCCGGATGGCCGTGCCATCATCCGTGGCACGTGAATCGATGACGCGGTCGTCGTCGTGATTGCAGTAAGGACAGCGCAACGCTCACTCCGCATTCCGGGTGATCCGGCTGATCACAGGGGCTGGTGGGGCGCGAACCTTACACCCGACCGGTTTCACGCAAGACCCTGGGAGACCAGCGTTGCCCTGCTGGACGGCGGATCACTCGCACCACCATGCGCGCCATGCGTGGCCTCTTGGCAATCATCGCGGTCGTGCTGGTGCTCGGTGGGGTCATTCCATGGTTCGCCCACGGATCCGTATCGCGTGATGTGCCGGTGATCGCGTTGTCGCTGCCTCGTACCATCGATCCCTGTCTGGCCACGCGCCTGGATGAGTTCCGCCTGGTCACAGCCCTGTTCGAGCCCCTGGTCCGGCTCGATGCCCGTACGCTGCAACCACAGCCGGCGCTCGCTCTGCGCTGGGAAGTGAGCAGTGATCAATTGGCCTGGACCTTCCATCTCGATCCGCGGGCACGTTGGCACGATGGGCGGCCAGTGGCGGCGTCCGATATGCGCCGCGGTCTGCTGCGACACCTCATCACCCAATCACCGAATGCGTTCTATCTCGACGGCCTGCTCAGCGGCGGACGTTGTGCTGCTACCACGTTGACGGAGCGACGGCTGCTGCTGGAGCGCGACTGCGGCCTGGAGTGCCCGGATGAAGGCACCCTGGTCGTCCGTCTGGCCCATCCGGCTTCCTACCTGACCGCGATCCTCTCGCTGTCGGCGTTCGTGCCGCTGCGTCCGGAGCAGGACCGCGATGACGACAACGCGCGGCAGGCCTGGACCGATCCGACCGCGGTGATCGGCAACGGCCCGTTCCGCTGCACCAGCTATATCCCGAGGCATCATTACGATTTCACCCCGAGTCCGAGCTATGGCGGCGCCCACCCGGCGCATGGTCCGGTGCGCGCGGTGGTGATCGATAATCCGGGTACCGCTCTGCGGCTCTACCTCAGCGGTGAAGTCGATGCCATCCTGCTGCTGCCCTCGGACGCGGTGGGCGACCTGCGTCGCGAGCGCATCGCGGGTTTGATGCAGGCACCCTCGCTGAGTACCACCTACCTGCGGGTGCGCATCGTGCCGCGTCCGGGGGATCAATCGGTCGTCACGCGTGCCCTGCAGCATCCGCGCCTGCGGCGTGCCCTGGCCATCGGACTCGACCGACGTGCCATCACCGACCATCTCATGCAGGGCAACGCCATCCCTGCGACCACCTTCGTGCCCGCGGCCTTGGGTGACTACCTGCCCTATCGGGCGCCGGTCAGTGTTCTGGCTGGCACGCTGGAGGAGGCCAAGGCCGACTTGGCGGCGGCGCGGGCAGATCTGGGCGAGCTTCCCGAATTCGAACTGGTCGCTCCAAGCCAACCTGCCGAACGTCAGAGCACGGCGGAACTGGTGGCGGATCAGTGGCGCCGCAACCTGGGTGTCCACGTACGTCTGACCATCCTGCCCCAGACCGAACTGCGCAGTCGCGAGAAAGCCATCGATTACGATGTCGCCCTGGCGGTCTGGTTGGGAGACTTCCTCGACCCCATCACCTTCCTGGATTGTTTCCGCATCGATGGTGGGGCGAACCGTACCGGCTTCGCCGACCCGCTCTATGATGGCCTGCTCGACAGCGCTGCGGTCAGCACTGGGACGGCCCGTTGGCAGGCGTTGGAAGCGGCGGAGCGGCGGCTGGTCGAGGCCGTACCGCTCATCCCCCTCTGTCATACCGCCTGTTCATTCCTGGTGCGTCCAGGCCTGCAGGGGGTCGTCGCCAATCCATTGGAGATCGTGCGCTTCGATGAGGTCTACTGGGAGAAGCAGTAGCGCAGAAACGACAACCCGATCGGTTGTGGCCGATCGGGTCATGGTGTGGCCACCGGAGGTGGTTGAAGGTAACGCTCAAGCCTGGCGAGGGGCCGCCTAGGCGATTGGCCGGATGCCGTCGACAGGTCTTAGACGGCGGCGGGCTCCACCAGCAGGGTGATGATGACGCGGTTGGCGGTTTGCTCCACCGAGGCGATCACATCCAGGTTCGCACCGAGTTGGGCCCGCAGGCGCTCGGCGGTGGCGCGCGCGGCCATGGGATCGGGTTCGCCATGACTATCGAAGGACTCATAGCGGTCGGTGCCGCCACAAGCATTCAGATAAGCGATCAGGCGTTCAAGGTCCGGGGAGACGGTCAAAGGCATCGGCGTTCTCCTACGAATGGTTTTACTTCTCGGATAGCGTTTCGCTGACGCAAGGGCTGCATGAATCGACATCGTGTTTGGTGTCCCGTACACCGTGGCCTGGCGGGAGAACCTCATGCTTCTGCATGCTATGTACGTCTCACCGACGACCGTTGGGGTGTGCAAACCGTGAGCCTTCTACATGGTCGCGTCGCCGCAGCGCGGAGCGATGCAACCGCGGTGAAAAGCAGCTCCGCCGCACGCCATGGCATCGCCCGTGCTCCGCCTAGGGTGTGGCGACGATGAGCGCCTTTCTCTCCCGTCATTGGTTCCTATGCGGGCTGATCGTGATGGTGGGGATGGCCGCCGCAGCACCCTGGGTCGGTGCGCGCGGTGGACCACTCAAACCCGAACTCACGGTCCACCTGGCCGTCGCCGCCGCTTTCCTGGTGAGCGGCATGACGTTGCCGTTGGCGCGACTGCAGGCAGCGGCCGGGCGTTGGCGTCTGCATCTCTTCATCCAGGGTTTCGGGTTCGTGCTGGTGCCGGCACTGGTGTGGTCGCTGCTGCCCGTCATTCGTTGGTGCGGCGGCTCGCTGGCGTTGGCACAAGGCTTCGTCGTGCTCGCATGCCTGCCGACCACCATCGCGTCCTGTGCGATCTTCACCCGTGCTGCGGGCGGCAACGAGGCCGCGGCATTGTGCAATTCGGTGTTGGGCAATCTGCTGGGCCTGATCGTCACCCCGGCGCTGCTCCTGCTTCTGCTGGGCACCCATGGCGAGGCCCCCATCACCGCCGTGCTCACCCAACTGTCGCTGGAGGTCCTGCTGCCACTGCTGCTCGGGCAGGGCGCGCGTCTGCTCGCCGGTTCCCGGGTCGCTGCCTTTGAGCGGCTGCGACCATTGCCCAGCGTGTTCCTGCTCTACCTCATTTTCTGCGTGTTCTCGGAAACCTTCGCCTCCACCCGCACCGATGGCGTCGGCCGCGATCTGCTGGTGGCATTCATCGGTACCGGCTCCCTGCACATGACCCTGCTGGCACTCTGCTGGGTGCTGAGCGCTTGGCGGGGGTGGGACTTCGATCGCGGCGATCGCATCGCGGTCTTGTTATGCGCGCCGCAGAAGACTCTGGCGCTGGGCGTCCCGATGCTGTCGATCCTCTATGGACATCATCCCCAGTTGGCCTGGCTGACCTTGCCGTTGGTCTGCTATCACCCATTACAACTGGTGGTGAGCGGCTTGCTGGCGTCGCGCCTGCGGCACGGTGGACACGGCCCCTGACAAACGCAGTACGCCGACGGAAACCGCCGGCGTACTGCTCTGGAATCGGCTCGGCTCGCAGCTCAGAGGATCTTGTCGATGATCCCATACGCTTTGGCCTCAGGGGCATCGAGCCAGTAGTCGCGATCGCAATCTTCCTGGACCTTGGCCAGTGGCTGGCCGGTGTTGTCGGCGAGGATCTGCAGCAGCATCTCTTTCATCTTGAGAATGCGTTTGGCGCTGATCTCGATGTCGGTGGCCTGGCCGCGGGCGCCGCCGAGCGGCTGGTGCAGCAGCACTTCACCGTGCGGGAGGATGGCGCGCTGGCCCTTGGTGCAGCCGGAGAGGATGATCGCGCCCATACTGGCGGCCATCCCGGCCACCACCGCGTGCACCGGGCAGGTGGCGCGTTTGATGGTGTCGTAGATCGCCATGCCATCGACGATCGAGCCGCCGGGACTGTTGATGTAGATCGTGATCGGTTTTTTGGCGTCATCGAGTTGCAGGGCCAACAACTGCTGCACCGCCGCATTGGCGACGTTGTTGTCGATCGCCGTGCCGAGGTAGACCGTGCGGTCGAGGAACAACCGCGTGGCCAGGTCGACCGAGCGGGTGTCCTTCACCTTCGGGACCAGCACCTTGGGCATGAAGCTGGAGGTGGAGGACTGGTCATCTTCGTCGTCGTCATAGCGCATGGGCGGGGATGCTAGGGGGGGTTGGGCCGGACGTCCAGCCGTGGATGGCGGGTGCTGCGCACGAGAGAGGTGGAGGGGACGAGAGCCCCCTCGGGTGACGTCAGGCGATCTGGGCTCGTGCGTGCAGCTGATCCCGGTCGCTCACTCCTCGCGGCGTTGACCGAAAACGATCGAAGCGAAGTAGAGCAATTGCATCAGCGACGTCAGAGCGGCGGCCAGATAGGTCATCGCCGCAGCGTTGAGGACGCCGCTGACGGTCTCGTCCTCTTCCCCTGGGCGAGTGATGCCCATATCTGCCAGAACCATGCGTGCGCGTTTCGAGGCATTCAGCTCGTTGGCCACGATGATGACGCTGCAGAGGGTCGACACCCCGAAGAGCAGGACACCCGCAACCGCGATGGAGTACGCGATGGAACCCGGCAGCAGTGCCTGGCCCCCGGCCATGACCAGACCGACCGTCAACAGGATCGGCGCGAGCATCGAGCCGAAATGCGCGGGGTAGACCAGGATGGTACGTCCCCACATGGAGAGATCGCCGCGCGCATGTTGCAGGGCGTGGCCGACCTCATGGGCGGCAACACCGGCGGCTGCGGCATCGCGACCCTGATAGACCGGGGGACTCAGGTGCAGGGTCCTGGTCGCGGGGCTGTAATGATCGCTGAGGAAGCCTTGGTGTTCATGGACCGTGACGTCGCTGATACCCTCGTGACGCAGGATACGTTCGGCGATCTCATGGCCGGACAGGCCGCTCTGGAGCGGCACCTGCTGGCCACGGGTGAAGCGGGCCTTCACGTACATGGACGCCAGACCGGCCATGGCCATGGATACGACGAGAATGATCAGATAGATGGGATCGAATCCGAACATGGCTGTCTCCTTCTGACACTGTGAGGGACGTTCTAGCACGCTGTGTGCCGGTGCTTTTCCGCGTCGTGAACCTCAGACGCGGATGCCTCCACATGCTTGCGTCGAGGAGGGATCCAGGCTCCACAACAAGGAGAGACGTCATCGTACCAGCGACCGCGTGCAAGGGTTCGCCCGTGTCAGGGGATGCCTGGTGAGATTGCACCAGCGCGGCCTGCGCTAGCGTGCAGCCGCACCCCCAGGCCGGAGCCGCCATGCGTCGATTCAGCGCACCTGTGTTCATCATCGCCACCATCCCGTCGATGATCTGGAGTGCGGAAGGTACGGCCCCGGCCGTCGCCGCCCCTGCCCAGGTGGCTCCTGCCGCGCAGAAGACGCCGGACGTGCTGGGTGATGAATGGGTGAAGGCGCTCCGTCGCAACGACCTCGCCGGCGGATTCGCACTGCTCACCACGGCGGATCAGGCCAAGCTGAGCAGCCAATGGCAGCGACAGATGCGCCGGCCGGACGCCTATGCCGATCTCCAGCTCGACACCGTTCTGCGGTTGGTGCAGAACAGCGCGGCGGTCGACCAGGCCATGGCCATGGCCCAACCGTATCTCGCGCAGATCAACCCGCGAATGATGGCGAAATCGATCGAGGAGATCGCCGGATTCCTGGGCATGGCTGCGGAAACCCAGAAGGGCGGCGGTGCTGCCGGTGGTCTCGACTACGCCGGCCTGCGCGACTGGCTGAAGGATCTGGCGGCATGGGTGCCTGTCAGTGGCCTCGCAGATCAAGCCAAGGCCAAGGCCGCCATCGGTCATCTGGTCAAAGCCGTCAGCGCCAGCGGGCTCCGCTCGGCCGCCGAGGTCAGGGCCATGCCGTTGGGCGAGCTGCTCGTCCGACTCGCGCCAGCCATGCCGGGACTCAAGCAGGCGCTGGGGGAGTACGACGTGAAGCTCGACGCCCTGCTCGATTCGTTCCGCTTCTCGCTGGTCGATGCGGTCGCGGGTCAGGCGACCGTCGTGGTGGGTTTCACCGCCCTCGACAAACCCAGGACGGTGGCGCTCAAGCTGGTGCAGAAGGACGGTTCCTGGCAGTTCGGCGCAGGAAACGACAATCCGCTGACGGGGTTGAGCCAATTGGTGATGATGACGTTGCTGATGCAGGGCATGGGTGCTGGCGCTCCTGCACAGCCGCCGGCGGAAGCGGTGCCGGTGGATGACGGAGCGCTCTGACGCCCCCTGGGTCGCAAGCGATAACGCCCTAGGACAAGCGTGACGGCGGCCGGTGGCCATTGAGGAATTCCACCGCCAGCATCGCCCGTTTGCCCGCCGGCTGCAGGCGCAGGATGGCGCACGCGCCATCGCCGCAGCCGACCAGCAACTCCTGGCCGACCACCCGCACGCTGCCAATGCCGAGATCACTGACTTCGGGCCGTGGCGAAAGATCGAGCACCCGCATGCGCTCGCCTTCCACCAAGGCCCAACATCCCGGAGCCGGCGTATAGGCGCGGACCCAGCGTTCGAGCTCGACCATGCTGTCGCTGAAGGCGAGATGCCCGTCCTCGGGCAGCAGCTTCCGGCAGAGCGTCACCTGGCTGTCGTCCTGCGGTACAGCCGACAGGTTGGGCCAGGCATCGAGGAAGCGTCCCAGCGCGACTGCCGCGCGTTCGGCCATCGCGTCGTGGAGCTCCGGCAAGGAGGTGCGGGGATCCAGCGGCAGAGGCTCCTGCAGGTAGATCGGCCCGGCATCCAGCCCTCGCACCATGTGCATCACGGTGACGCCGGTCACCGCGTCGCCAGCGCGCAGGGAAGCCTGCAGAGGACTGGCGCCACGCCAACGCGGCAGCAATGAGGCATGCAGGTTGATGCAGCCCCCGCGCGGCAGATCGAGGACCTCCTGGCGCAGCAGCTCGCCGTAGGCCAAGACGACAAACAGATCCGCATCTGCCAGTTGAGGGGCCTGACTCTGGCCCTTGAGGGTTTCCGGCTGCCAGAGTGGAAGGCCCAGGTCGAGCGCTGCCTGTTTCACCGGCGGTGGCTGCAGCTGATGGCCTCGTCCAGCCGGGCGGTCGGGTTGGGTGATGACGCAGGCGACGGTGGTACGCGCCGCCAGTAGGCGCAGGGTCGGCACCGCAATTTCCGGGGTGCCCATGAACACCGTCCGCAGGCTCATTCCGCGGCGTCCTCGGCCTCGGCCTTGGGCTTGAGGATCTCTTCCAGGAGGGCGGTGATCGAAGCCTCCACCGGCAGCTCACATTCCACCAACAGGTCCTTGCCGCTGATGTCGATCAGGGCTTTGGCCGGTTGGACGCGCAGCGGCCGACGTCCGCCATGCAATTGCACGGCTTGAGCAGGAGTGAGCCCGGCGTCCAGCAGCGTCGCCTGCTCGCGTTCCTCGGCGATGGCCTCGACCCGCGACATGCCCGTGCCGAACAGCGGACCGAGCACCACCGATTCCCAACTGGCGATGCGTTTCTGCGCATGCTCGACATCGCTCACCAGATCTTCGGCGCCGGAGCCGAGGCGCAGGCGATCGCCGAGCACCACGCGATTGAGCAGTCCGTCGCTCACCCGCGAGGCGAGGTGGTGATCGAACAAAGCCTCCTGCAAGGCGCGCAGGCACCGGCCGGCGCCGATATTGGCAGCCACCGACTTCGGCAGGCGCACCCCGGCGAGCAGTTGTCGTCCCCAGTGCGCCTGCGAACCGTCATCACTGGCATTCACCGGCCAATAGTTGGGCACCCCGACGAGGCGGAGGCGGTCCATGATCGCCTTGGCGCGCTGGTAGCCCTCACCAGCGCGTCCGTCGCGCAGAGTGCAGCTCCACCGCAGACGCTCGATGGTGTCGACGGTCACCGGCTTGTGCGACTGGGTCAATTCCAGGACCCGCATCTTGCCGGCGACGCCAGCCCGCCGCAGGGGACCAGGATGTTCGACCGGCCCTTCCGGCACGCTGAACCACTGCACGCAGCGGCCATGGCGATCGCGTTGGCCGGCGCAGGACACCAGGTCGGGATCGATTTTCACCGCGCGAGCGATGGCGGCGCGGACCTGGGTGGTGCCGAGGTCGTTCTTCTCGACCTTGAGCCAGAAGTAGTCCCCGGTGTGCGCCGGCTGACGCGCCAGGACCTCCTCGCAGGAACGGTCGGCTCGTCGGCAATTGGCCACTACTCCCGGCAGGGATTCAGTCACTCGGATTCGCATGGGCGGGAGTCTTGGTGGTGACGACGATTGGAGAAGGGGGGACCTGGATTCCCTCGTTAGAGCACACCGATGCGCCGTGGGCTGGAAAATGCGCGGTCGGCAGACGGCGTCTTGCTGATGCTGCCAATCCAACCGGCTGGCTGAGCGGCGAATTGCTGTTCTTGGGATAGATGCCCAGGGATCGTGGCGCGGCCCGGCGTTGGGAGTCCGGTGAATTTTTACGCAGGAACCACATGGAAAAATTCACGGACGGATTATCAATGGGTCCCGTAAGGACGCATCCCTCAGGTTCCGCGACATAGGGCCAGCCGCCACCTGGGCGCTCGATGTGGTGGTGACCAAGGTGACACCGCGCAGCGAGACGGAGGTGGAGATCACCTGTCAGCCGTACGATGCACGGATCTACGTAGACGGCGCCTAGGCACACGGCTCGGTGAGTAATCCCGATATCGTTGACATCAGAGCAATGGCCGCATCCGCATCTACTTGGGCGACGCGATAAACCACATTGGTCTCCTTGTAGGCTTTCTCATGAGCCAGGTCATTGCGGCCCGCCCGGAATTTCGTGACTCGGCCGAGGAGATCCGCGTCTGAATGCCCGAGGGCAATTAGTTTATCCTCGTATCGATCCTGAGTCTTTCTGAGTTCCTTCAATCGATCATGGCCCAGCTTCTCAACGACCCTCATGTGGAGCACTGCATCGATCCACATGCCTACAAAAACAATGACTATCATCGCCTGTTTGAATGACGTGCGAGAGGTTTCATGCGTCAGTATCCAGCCCTCCTTGCCGTCGTCTCTCGGCCGGCGATTGGCCGCTACTTGGTCGGTCATTAGCTTATGCGCTTCAAGCGCGATCGCTTTATATACGGAGGAGTTGGTGATGCGGAATAGATCAGCCACGTGTCGCCTTTTTTATCTAAGCTCCAGCCCATGGCCTGCGCGGTAGGTGACCAAAGGGTCGTTCTATTGGAACAATTCGAATCCGAGTTTTGCTGGGCGCTGGTCGGGGGGTAAGTCAAAGGCTTCATCTGGAAACACCTGCATGCGGCTGATGTGAGCCGCGACAATCAGTTGGTCATCGATTGCCCAAAACGGCTGTCCCAAAGTCTGACGCTGCGGGGTTGACCAGTCGCCTTTAACGGATGCTTCAAGAGTAAATTTCAGCGTCAAGACATCATGACGGCTCCGCTTGCGTAAAATGATTGGCTGACCTTGGTCGGCCATGACGACTACTACTGCGTATAGCTGATTTGGATTAGCGGGTTCTGTCACGGGCCGGCTCCTACTTCTTGACGAGAGAGGGGTTTAGCCAAGCCCAGTTGACGGGCGCAGGGGTGAATCCGTCAAGGCCTAATTTAACTTCATTTTCAAACTCAGACTTAAATATATCTTTGTTTTTATTCAATTTTTCAATGTCTATCGTGGATATGGATAGCTCAAATTCAGAACCTTTTGTCGTGCATTTCTGCATCGTCTTGTGGGCTATTTTCGCTTTATATTTTCCAGCTTTCCACCAGCACCCGTGACTGAAGTGCTCCATTAGCGCGGCGGCCTCATCGGAGGCCAACAGCTCATCGTGATATGTGGGCGTTCTTCTGGACAGGTGATTTATCCGCTCAATGACTTTGGCAACCGCCGCCATTTTGGCGGCATTGAACACGGGGTCCTGGAAGCGAATGGATTTCTCTTCAACCTCAGTGTCCCCAACTTTCATTGCGAGTGCTCTTTGATCCTTCTCCATTGGCATTTTTTGACCCTCAATGGTCATCGCTCCATAGTTATGGACCATGCTTTGCCACTCGATGGCTCGTTTCTCACCGGATTCATGTGTCAGCTCAATTTTCATATTGGTTATAACCACGGAGCCCTTGTCTGCGGCAAGCGCAAGGCGGAAGTTCAAAATTGAACCATACGACGTATAGCCGAGTTCCGCCCAGTTGTCTGTAATTATGCTGACTTGAGGCCGACGCAGGAGCTTGGAAATCCAGGTAAATACAACGGGTAGCCAAGCTGCAGCGCCGATTATCGCCGCGACGTCCGACCAGCCGAGCTGAGCTTGCTTGGCAACTGCCCCAACGGCGGCTGGATCAATTAATGTAGGGTCGGGCATCTTGTCTTCCGAATGAGGGTAGGTGGCTAACTGTCTGTATCGGACGCACCAAGTGAAACGCAGTCTACCATCTGTGCGATGACGATACCAGTGTCGGCAGTCCGAGAGTCCCGCAATTTTACCGCAACAAGACCATTTCGAAGGCCAGAGCCGATAGCCCTAAAAACGAAAAGCCCCCGGCTTTCACCGGGGGATTCGTTTGGCGACCTGGATGGGACTTGAACCCACGACCTCCGCCGTGACAAGGCGGCGCTCTAACCAACTGAGCTACCAGGCCAATTGTAAAGAAACGCGCCGGTGGTAGGCGATGAGGGATTCGAACCCCCGACCAACTCCGTGTAAAGGAGCCGCTCTAGCCACTGAGCTAATCGCCCCTTTGGCACGAGGTCGCCGCGAGAACCGACCCTCTCGGCGAGGGGGCGGATTCTGTAAAGCGCTCCACGGTCTGCAAGAGGGGAAATGATCGGCTGCGAGAAAGAGCAGGCGAAGATCAGCGGTGCCGTGTGTGGTGCTGTCAGGTGCCTGCCAGCGGTCGGCTTGATCCCCCTGGTAGTGGGAGTATAGACTGGGCGAACCTTCTGTGCCCACATGGATGTAGGTGTGCGAAGGTGTGACGAACGAGCGCGGCGGACATCGCAGCGCTTCTTGAGGAGAGAGGGCCCGTGGCCGCTGACGCCCTGCGTATCACCGATGGCGAATCGCACTGCCGGATCCCGGATCCGAACAGTGGTACCGTCAATGCTCCGCTCCTCGAGATTGGGCTGCAAGGCGCCTCGGTCGACACCAGGATCCAGTTGGAGGCGAACGCCTACATCGACGTCACGCTGGCACTCAAGGGCCTGGCGCCACGTCAGCTCTTCGCCCACGTGGTGACCTCGGGTGACAAGGGCCTGCAACTGCGCTGGCTGCACTTCGATCCGGGTGAGGAAGCCAAGCTCAAGAGTCTGCTCGAAGGATATGCGCGAGCGCGTATGGGCGGCAACGCGCCGAACTCGCACAGCGGCACCCGTCGCGTCGTGCGGCCCAAAGGCGATGCTCCGCCAGCGACCAGCGAGATGCCGGGCGGCCTGAGCGGGTCGACCCGACGTCTGGTCCGTCCAAGCGCTTCCGCCATCACGCCCTTCAGCGACATGACAGTGCCGCCAGCCCCGGCGGCAGCCGCCGAGAAGGCCGACAGGACGGACAGCAACGCGGCATCGAGCGCCCGCATCGGCACGCGCCGCGTGGTACGCCCCAGCCAACAGGTGCTCACTCCTTTCGCCGATGGCGAGAGCGAACCCACACCTGCGGTCGGCGAGGATTCTCGAACCCATCAGGTGGTGATCGAACCGACTGACCGTTTCGAGAAATTGATCGATGTGGGCGAGGAGAAGGCCAGATCGGCACCCAAGCCCGCACCTGCCCCGACGCCGTCATCGGCCGCCCCTTCGACGGTCCAGCAGATCGCCACCACGCCCTCTGGCGGTAACCCGGCGGTGGCCGGGACGAATGCCCAACGCTCGTCGGGACCCTTTCCCGACGACAGCGGCGGCCATCAGGTCACCGGCGGCAAGACCGCAGTCGTCGGCAAAGATGGCCGCATGGACATCGGCGCGTCCATCCGCAGCCACGCCAAAACCGTCCGCGCTTCCGAGTTGGCTTCACGTCACGATCGCGTGCGTGTGCTCAACATGGCCACCATCAAGAGCCTCATCCAGGAGGCGGTGGAGGAGGCGGCATCCCACCTGACGCGTTCGCTCGGTGAGGCCGAACGCAAGCGCCTGCTCGAAGAAGCGGAAGAGGGCTTCCAGGAACGCCTGAAGGCCTTCGAGGTCGACAAGCATTCGGCCGAGGAGCGCGCCAAGCGCCTCACCGATCAGCTCGAATCCGCGCGCAAGCTGCTGGAAGACGAACGCAAGCGCACCATCAAGGCCGATCAGTTCACGGTGTCGGATGAAGGGCTCGGTGAGATCGAGGACCGCTTCCGGCGTCTGCTCGATCGCACGCTCGCGACGGGTGGTGTACCGGCCGATGTCGAAGACGAACTGCGCAAGCTCATCGCGCGCATCCTCGACAGCGAACGCGAGAAGATCCGCGAGCGGGAACTCGAGGCGCAGAACGCCAAGATCGAACTGCTCGAACGCAAGATCGGTCGTCTGGCCGGCTCGCTCGAAGAGTCTGAAAAGCAGCGCGAAGAAGCGCAGAAATTCGCAGCCTTCCTCGAATCGCAGGGCGGTGGCGCCTTGCGCAACGTTTATGAGGCGGGAATCAAGGGCGAGGATCCCAACAAGGAGAAGAAGCTCGCCTTGATGAAGAAGATCCTCGACGAGAATCGCGCCTTGCGCCAGTCGCTCGGCATTGATCTCAAAGAGGTCAAGGACGAGCCCAAGCCGGTCGCGGCCAAGGCCCCGCCGGCTCCCGTCGCCGCCGCACCCGTGAGCTCGGTCCCGGCCGCCGACGTCACGCCCGACGAAGAACCCGCAGCGCTAGCCGACCATGCCGTCGCCGAAGGGGACGATGGCGTTGTTGCGGAAGGCAGCAGTGAGTCGGAGGTCAATCCCGATGACATGATGTGGGAGGTCAAACCCTTGGCGAACACCAGCGAAGGAATCAACTCTTCAGGCATCAAGCGCATCGATGTCACCAGCGTGCTCGGTAAAGGTCCACCCCCACTCGAACGTCGCTGACACCGTCCACTCCAACCATCAATTCCTGGTGGCGTCCGCTCCTAGGAGCGGGTATCACCACACGCCTCACTCATCACCACCACATGGTTGTCATCCCCGGCAACCGCTGACCGCTCCAGCAGGAGTTTCTTATGTCCGAAATCGTCTACCTCGGCATCGACCTCGGCACCAGCCGCACGTCGATCACTTCGTCCACCGGCATCCGCACCACGGTGTGGTCCTATGTCGGATATCCGAAGGATCACGTCGCCAAGAAGAAGATGGGTGGTCGCGAGATCATCTATGGCAAGGAAGCGCTGGATAATCGTATGGCGTTGAACCTGTTCCGCCCGCTCGCGGGTGGCTCGGTCAAGGTCAAGGGCGCCAAGGATACCGGTGAAACGCGCAAGGCGGTCAAGGACCTGCTCGAGCACGTCGTCAGCCAGGCCAAGGCCGCCAAGGGCTCGACCATCTATGCCGTCATCGGCGCACCCGCCGAAGCCAGTGTCGAAGGCAAGGCCACCATTCTCGATGCCGCCTCGAACTGCATCGATTCGGTGATCGTCACCTCGGAACCGTTCGCGGTCGCCTACGGCCTCGACTTCCTCGATGACACCCTGGTGGTCGACATCGGCGCCGGCACCACCGACCTCTGCCGCGTCCACGGCAAGATGCCGGATCCGGAAGACCAGCGTACCCACACCATCGCGGGCGACGCCATCGACCAGCTGCTGGCCAACCTGATCAAGGAGAAGCACCCCGAGGCGCAGTTCTCGATCAACATGATCCGCGAGATCAAGGAACGCCATGCCTCGGTTTCGACCCGCATGGAAGAAGTATTCGAGATGCTGCCGGTGGCCGGCAAGCCGACCAAATTCAACCTCACCGACCTGGTCTACAAGGCGTGCTACTCCCTGGTGCCCCCGACCATTGCAGCGCTGCAGGATCTGATCGCCACCTACGACCCGGAATTCCAGTCCAAGATGCGCAACAACGTGCTGCTCGGCGGCGGCGGCTGCCGGATCCAGGGCCTGGGTCTGGCGATCGAGAAGGCGCTCGAGGAATACGGCGGCGGCAAGGTCAAGACCGTCGAAGAGCCGGAGTATGCCGGTTCGAATGGCGCGCTGAAGATCGCGCTCGATATGCCGGAAACGTTCTGGAAGGAATTCAAATCGACCAAGAGCGACGTCGCCAAGGCCTGATCTACCGGATTCCGGCTTGAGGAATGTCCATGCACTCGACCCGCGCCCATGGCGCGGGTCGAGTTTTTGTTGGCGGAGCCGTGCAAGCACCTGGCCGGGATACATCCTTGGGCGGCGGAGCGGACCCAGTGAAAACGCTCGACCCGCGCCA
>JANPIY010000386.1:0-9259 GCA_031425255.1 Planctomycetota bacterium | reverse complement strand
GTTAGGTATTCGTCCCGGTGCGTACTGCGAACCGCGGATGACCTCGGTCGGCTCGCAGGACACCACCGGCCCCATGACGCGCGACGAGCTGAAGGATCTGGCCTGCCTCGGTTTCTCCGCCGATCTGGTGATGCAGAGCTTCTGCCACACCGCGGCCTACCCGACCGCCAAGGATGCGAAGATGCATCGCTGGCTGCCGGAGTTCATCGTCGAGCGCAACGGCGTCGCCCTGCGCCCGGGCGACGGCATCATCCACAGCTGGCTCAACCGCATGTGCCTGCCCGACACCGTCGGCACCGGTGGTGACAGCCACACGCGCTTCCCCATCGGCATCAGCTTCCCAGGAGGTTCCGGCCTGGTCGCCTTCGCCGCCGCCATCGGCTACATGCCCCTCGATGTGCCCGAGAGCGTGCTGGTCAGGTTCACCGGCAAGCTCCAGCCCGGCGTCACGCTGCGCGACCTGGTCAACGCCATCCCCTGGGTCGCGCTTTTGACCGGCGATCTGACGCTGGAAAAGAAGGGCAAGAAGAACGTCTACAACGGCCGCATCCTCGAGATCGAAGGCCTCGAGACGCTGACCGCCGAGCAGGCCTTCGAACTCTCCGACGCCAGCGCCGAACGCAGCGCCGCCGCCTGCGCTGTCAATCTCAGCGAAGCCTCGGTCGCCGACTACCTGAAGTCGAACATCGCCCTGCTGACGGCGATGATCGCCGACGGCTACGGCCACAAGACCACCCTGCAGGAGCGCATCGGCGCGATGAAGGCGTGGTTGGCCAAGCCCGAACTGCTGCGCGCTGATCCCGGGGTCGAGCTGACCAATCAGAAGCCGATCATCGATGGCCGCGGCAAGACCGTCGGCACCGCGGCCGATGCGGCGGACAAACGGTATGCCAAGATCTTCGTCATCGACATGGATGCGATCGACGAGCCGCTGCTCGCGCTGCCCAACGACCCGGACAAGATCAAGACCCTGAGCGAAGTCGCCGGCAACAAGATCGACGAGGTCTTCGTCGGTTCGTGCATGACCAACATCGGCCACTTCCGCGCCCTCGCCAACGTCTACAAGCACTCCAAGGTCGAGTACCTCAACACCGTCACCTGGATCAGCCCGCCGACCCGCATGGATGAGGCGGTGCTCAACCAGGAAGGTCATTACGGGCTATTCGGCCAGATCGGTGCGCGTCGCGAGATCCCTGGCTGCTCGCTGTGCATGGGCAACCAGGCGCGCGTGCGTCCCAACGCCCACGTGTTCTCGACCTCGACGCGCAACTTCGACAACCGCATGGGCAAGGACGCCCAGTGTTACCTCGGCAGCGCGGAGCTCGCCGGCGTGATCTCGATCATGGGCAAGATCCCGACCAAGGGCGAATACCTCGAGATCATGGCCAAGTGCGTGAGTCCGTTCGAGAAGTCGATCTACAAGTACCTCGACTTCACCCAGCTCAGCGCGCGGGTTCCCGACTTCGCGGTGAAGTGACGTTGAAGTCCGCCTGGAACGACGGGAGGACACCAGCGGTGCACCTGGACGAGGACGGTCTGCGAGTGTTCAAGGGTTGCCTTCCACCCTCCAGGGCTGAAGGCTGCGCCCCTCGAGGACTCACATGAGCGCTGCGCCCAAGCCACCGACCACCGACGACCCCAGAGCTCCGCACTGGCAGCGCCTGCATCTGTGGCAGATCCAGGCGGTGCGCGACCTCATGCTGCTGGGGGCGCTCGTCGGGCTGCTCTACCTCGGCTTCCTCTTGAGCGTGATCACTGTGCCGCTGCTGGTGGCACTCGGCTTGGCCTACCTGGTCGATCCCCTGGTGCACCTGCTGATGACCCGGGTGCCCTGGCTCGGGCGCCGTGGCGCGGTGCTGTCGATCATGGGCCTGCTGGGCGCGCTGCTGGCCGTCGTGCTGATCATCACCGTGCCGATGATGGTGCGGCAGGCGAACCAGCTGGTGAAGAATAGCGACCGCTACGTGCAGCAGGCGCGGGCCTTCGTCGCCGACAAGAACCTGCCGGGATGGGTCCAGGATGGATTGGGGACGATCGCTGATTTCCTGCCGGATGCCGGTCCCGCAGCCAAGGCGGAAGCTGGACCTGACGCTGAGAAGAAAACCGCCGAAGCGCCAGTCACACCGCCAGCGGAGTCGTCTCCAGCGGAGGCCAAGCCGGTGGTGCCCGTCCCGGCGGTGCTCGACGAAGCCGCGGTGCGTGCGCTGGTGCGTGCGGAACTGGCGCGCCGGGCCCCGACTGCAGTGGAGGCCGCAGCGACCACCTCGACCGCACCGGACCGCGGCACCATCTCCAGCGTCGCCAGCGGTGGTGCCCAGGTGCTGTTCTTCTTAGGCAATCTCCTCGGCAATATGGCGCAGTTCGCCATCTTCGTCTTCATCGTGGTCTTCTGCTTCTATTTCTTCAGCACCGCGTTTCCGAAGGTGAAGGTGACCTGTACGTCCTACATCCCGGACGATGGGCGCGACCGCGTGCTCGATCTGCTGGTCAAGATGGACCATGCCATCAGCGGCTTCGTACGTGGACGCCTGACCATCTGCTGCGTCATGGGCGTCATCTATGCGACTGGCTGGACCATCTGCGGCGTACCGCATGCGGTGCTGCTGGGCGTCGCGATCGGCATCTGCGGGCTGGTGCCCTACCTCAGTGCCATCGGCCTGCCGATCGCGTGGGCGCTGCTCGCCGTCTCCTTGACCGGTGACACCGAACGCAGCGGCTTCTACTTCTCCGGCGAGGGCGCCGGCGCCTCCATCGTCTGGTGGAAGGTGCTGCTGTTCCCCACCGTGGTGAATGTGGTGGCGCAGGTGATCGAGGACTACGTGCTCAATCCGATGATCCAGGGCAAGGCCACCAACCTGCACCCAGCGACCATCCTGTTGGCCTGTATCGCCGGTGGCGCGCTCGCCGGGCTCTACGGTATGATCCTCGCAATTCCGGTGGCGGCCTGCCTGAAGATCCTGACCTCCGAGGTCTTGGCGCCGCGACTCAAGCAGTGGCTGGCGGGCCGCACGCGGGATCCGTTGCCGCTCTAGCGCAAACGCTGACGCAGGGCGGCGAGGTCCAGGACCTCGCCGATGAAGGCGGCCTGCGGATCGACGAATTGGACCAGGTTGGAATCCAGGCCGCCACCCGGGGGCGCCCACGATGGCGGAGGTTTCAGGAAGGCGCCGTTCTCATCACGCATGTGCGAACGGTCGCTGCGCAGGGTGGAGATGTAGTCGGCAGCGGCCATGACGCGGAACCTCGGACGGTAACCGGGATGCACCTGCTCCTGGCGCGGGAAACAGGCCTCGAACCACGGCAGCACCGCCAGCGGCATGCCCAGGTCGCATTCGAAATCCCAGGCCTGCCAGCCATGATCCTGCGCCAGTAGGACGACGTGGTAATCCCACAACAACGGCGCTTCCGGGCTGTCGGCGGGACGCTGGTGCCACATCGCGAAACGTCCGCTCTCGCCGGTAATGAGGGCCACCAGGCGCTCGCCGCTGCCGACGCGCGCGTCCTGCGCCAGCAACCAGATGTTCTCCTCGCAATAGAACGGCTGGTAGGCGGGTCCGACCTCATTCGCTGAGCGAGCCGGTCGCGTGGGGGGGAGTGCAGTCACGCCACGACTATTCATCACCACCAGCCAGCGTCGAGCGTGCAGCCTGCAACACTCGCCGTCGCTCTACCAACCCCCGCTGGGAAGGTCCTGGGATGAATCGCACACTCAGGGCACTGGAAGACGCCAAGTGCCGGCCGGTTGAGGTCCCTAGGCTGGTGCGACCACCAGGAGGAGAACGATGACGGTGACCAGGGCTGTGAGCGGACCGTGTGCGCGGGGTTGGCAGGCAACGGCGACGGTGATGGCGGTATTCCTGGCGATGGTGCCGTCGGTGGTTCCGGAGCTGTCGGCTGCCGAATCCACCCACGTGCTCAATCAGCAGCTCGAAGCGCACTGGTCCGATGACGGCGCACGCTTCTGGTATCGCCGGGAGACCGCGCCGAAAGGTCATGAGTTCATGCTGGTGGATGCCGTCGCCGGCACGCGGGCGCGGGCCTTCGACCACGCGGTGATGGCGCAGGCGCTGACACGGGTGCTGGCGCGGACGATCGTCGCCGAGGCCCTGCCGATCAGCGACTTCGCGCTGGTGGATGACGGGCTCACCATCCTGGTGTCGGCGGGCGGGACCTGGTGGGAGGGGCCGCGGGCGACGCTGGCCCTCCAGGCCAGCACACGTGTATCCAGCCCTGCCGCCGAGCGCGCGCCACGGCCGCAGCAAGGCGCCGGAGAGACTGCGACGCGGGATCGGGATCGTTCACCGGATGGTCAGTGGCAGGTCTTTCGGCGTGGGGACGACCTCTGGCTGCGTCCACTCGCCGGCGGCGACGAGGTCGCATTGACCAGTGACGGCTCGCGCGCCGATTTCTACGACCTGCCCGTCTGCTGGTCACCGGACTCCACGCATCTGGCGGCCTTGCGCATCCGGCCGGGTGAGCGGCGTACCATCACCCTGATCGCATCGTCGCCCGGCGAGGGGCAACAACCCGAGTCACGCGTCATCCCGTATGCCAAGCCGGGAGACCGCATCGACACCGCGCGACCATGCCTGTTCCGGCTCGCCGATCGTGCGCAGATCGCCATCGCCAGCGGGCTGATGGAGCAGCCCTGGAGCATCGATGATCTCGCGTGGAACCCCGACGGCGCCGCCTTCACGCTGCTCTTCAATCAACGTGGCCATCAGGTCATGCGGGTGGTCGAGATCGATCGCGCCGGGCAGGCGCGGGTGGTGATCGAGGAGCGGTCGCCGACCTTCATCGACTACGCCGGCAAGGCCTATCATCATCCGCTGCCAACGCGCCGCGAGATCCTGTGGTCGTCGGAACGCGATGGCTGGAATCACCTCTACCGCTACGACGCGATCACCGGCCAGGTGAAGAACCAGATCACCACGGGAGCCTGGGCGGTGCGCGCCATCGAGCGGGTGGACGAGACCACCGGACTGATCTGGTTCACCGCCGGTGGCATGGTCGCGACTGAAGATCCTTACCACATCCATCACGCCCGGGTGGCCTTCGACGGCAGCGGGTTGACGCGGTTGACGGATGGCGACGGCAGCCACCAGGTGGCGTGGTCGCCGGATCGTCGCTGGTTCATCGATACCTGGTCACGCGTCGATGCCGCGCCCGAGCACGTGCTGCGGGACGGTGGCAGCGGCAAACAAGTGGTGGCTCTGGAGGTCGCCGACGACCGTGCACTGCGCTCGTCCCGCTGGCAGCGACCGGAGCGTTTCATCGCCAAGGGCCGCGATGGCGTCACCGACATCCACGGCGTGTTGTGGCGCCCACGCGGCTTCGACCCGGCGAAGCGATATCCCGTGGTGGAGTGCATCTATGCGGGACCGCACTCGGCTCACGTGCCCAAGACCTTCCGCGCCCGTTACAGCCAACAGGCGATCGCCGACCTGGGTTTCGTCGTCGGCATGATCGACGGCATGGGCACGTCCTATCGTTCGAAGGCCTTCCACGATGTGTGCTGGAAGAACCTGGCCGATGCCGGTTTTCCCGACCGCATCCCCTGGTGGCGGGCCGCCGCCGCCAGCCGTCCGTGGCTGGATCTCGCACGGGTCGGGATCTATGGCGGCTCCGCGGGCGGTCAGAGCGCCCTCGGCGCCTTGTTGTTCCATCCTGATTTCTACCACGTCGCGGTCGCCGACTGCGGCTGCCATGACAACCGCATGGACAAGATCTGGTGGAACGAGCTGTGGATGGGCTGGCCGATCGGCGCGCACTACGCCGCCCAATCGAACGTGACCAACGCCGGTCGCCTCCAGGGCAAGCTGATGCTGATCGTCGGCGAGCTCGACGACAACGTCGATCCCTCCTCGACCTTCCAGGTCGCCCACGCTCTGGAGAAGACCGGCAAGGATTTCGAATTGGTGGTGGTCCATGGCAGCGGCCACGGCGCGGCCGAGACGCCCTTCGGAGCGAGGAAGCGGGCGGGGTTCCTGGTCCGTCACTTGTTGGGTCGCGAACCCTAGGAGCCGGTCGACCGCGGGACCCGCCTTCACCGCATTCACCGCCCAGCCGCCAAGGCGCCAAGGAGGAGGGAGCAGAGCCAGGCTTCCTCTCAATTCGTTAATCTGCGCCGGGAATCACCCATTCCCTTCCGCCGCTCCCCTTGACGTCCTTGGCGGCTTGGCGGTGAAAGCCGCTGCTCCGTTTAGCTTCGCCTCCCTTTCCCGCCCGGGTGCGGGCGATGGGCGGTTGCCCTCGGCACGGACCGGCGGATGGTGCCGCGCTTCCCATGAACGACCCCGCCTACGCCCCTGAACTCGCCAATGAGACCGCCCGCCGCCGGACCTTCGCCATCATCGCCCATCCGGACGCTGGCAAGACCACACTGACGGAAAAACTCCTGCTCTACGCCGGCATGCTGCGCACTGCTGGCATGGTCAAGAACCGCAAGACCGGGAAGCTGGCGACCTCCGACTGGATGACCATGGAGCAGGAGCGCGGCATCTCGATCACCGCCTCGGCCATGCAGTTCGAGTACAAAGGGCACATCATCAACGTGCTCGACACTCCTGGGCACCAGGACTTCAGCGAAGACACCTATCGCACGCTGACGGCCGCCGACAGCGCGATCATGGTGCTGGATGCCTCCAAGGGCGTCGAGACCCAGACGCGCAAATTGTTCGCCGCCTGCAAGCTGCGCGGCGTGCCGGTGTTGACCTTCATCAACAAGTGCGACCTGCCGGGACGTGATCCGCTCGAACTGTTGACCGAGGTCGAGGAGGTGCTCGGCATCCAGGCCAGCGCGATGAACTGGCCGGTGGGCATGGGCCGCGATTTCGTCGGTGTGGTCGACCGCATCAGCGGCGATCTGCTGGCCTTCCGCAAGACCGCCGCGGGCGGCGCCCAGCGGGCGTCGATGGAACGTATTCCGCTTCAATCGGAGCACGCTGCCGAACTGATCGGGCCGGAGCTGGCGGTGAAGATGCGCGGCGAGCTGGAGATGCTGGAGGTCGCCGGCAATCCCTACAGCAACGAGGCCTTCCGCAGCGGGGCGATCACCCCGGTGTTCTTCGGCTCGGCTTTGACCAACTTCGGCATCGAACCGTTCTATGACGCTTTCATCGACATGGCTCCGCCACCGAGCCCACGTCTCGCCACCAGGCTCGATGGCACGCCAGTGACGATCGATCCGGTGACCTCGCCCTTCAGCGCCTATGCTTTCAAGATCCAGGCCAACATGGATCCCAAGCACCGCGACAGTCTGGTGTTCGTGCGCATCTGCTCGGGCCGCTTCGAACGTGACATCGTGGTCAAGCATTACCACCGCGGACAATTCATGCGCGAAGTGCGCCTGTCGCGTCCGCAGACCATGGTCGCGCGCGACCGCACCACTCTCGATGTCGCCTATCCAGGGGACGTGGTTGGGCTGGTGAATGCGGGCTTCGCCATCGGCGACACCATCCTCGCGCAGAGCGGCCCGGCCAAGGATGGTTTCGAACACGCGGCCTTGCCGCAGTTCCCACCCGAATGTTTCGCCCGCGTGATGCCCGCCGACCTGACCAAACGCAAATCATTCGACAAGGGCATTGCCCAACTCTCCAGCGAAGGCGCGGTGCAGGTCCTGCGCAGTTGGGAGCACCCCATGAGCGATCCTTTCGTCGCGGCAGTGGGGCGCCTGCAATTCGAGGTCCTGCGCTACCGCTTGAAGGACGAGTACAACGTCGAGACCGAGGTCTCCGATCTGCCCTATCAATGCAGCGCGTGGCTGGTCGGCGACGTCGAGACCTTCAAGCCGACCCACGGTTCCTACCTGGCCAAGGATCTGCGCGACAAGCCGGTGGTGCTGTTCCCCAGCGAATGGGACAAGCGCTACTGCGGGCAGCAGAATCCCGATCACCAGTTCATGGAAATGCTCTGAGCTGGTGAGCAGAGAAGAATTGCACCGCGAAGCCGCGAAGTCGCGAAGGAGAGTCGAGGCAGCGCACCGGCGCCCGCAGCGTGCGTTCTCCATCCCAGGTGATGCTTTGCGTTCTTGGCGGCTGTGCGGCGAAGCGGTCGCTCTTCCAGCGCGTCGGGTTCACCCCTGCTTGGGGCGGAAGGCCGTGATGACCGCCTCGTCGGTTTCCAGGCGGGCGGCACCGATCAGGTCGAGGCAGTAGGGAACCGCGGGAAATACCGCATCCAGGCATTCGCGGATACTCTTGGGCTTGCCTGGGAGGTTGATGATCAAGGTGCTGCCGCGGATGCCGGCGGTCTGACGCGAGAGGATCGCGGTGGGCACGAACTTCAGCGATGCAGCGCGCATCGCTTCGCCGAATCCCGGCAGCATGCGCTGGCACACCGCGCTGGTCGCCTCGGGCGTCACATCACGCAGCGCGGGCCCGGTGCCGCCGGTGGTGACCACCAGGTCGCAGCGTTCGCTATCGCACAAGTCGATAAGCGTGGCTTCGATGGTCTGCTGATCATCGGCGATCAGTCGGTAGAGATCGCTCCACGGTGATCGCAGATAGGCTTGCAGCGTCGCGCGGATCGCGGGTCCGCCCAGATCCTGGTAGACTCCGGCACTAGCGCGGTCCGACGTGACGACGATGCCGAAGCGGGCGGGACGCATGGAATCGGCAGCGGACATGGGTGGGGTGTAGCCGCGCAGCTACAAGCACAAGAGGCTCTGACTGGAGCTGCCGCATTGACAGCCTCCGATGGTGGTCTACGCACAACGCCGCCATCGGCAGGTGGGCGTTCGTCCACCTGCCCTGGCCCCATCACCTAGCTGGTCCCGACGGGGGGCTGGCGTTCAGAAAACGCGCTGCTAGGAAGCCCCCAGCACGCAAGACAGAAGGAGTTCGCTCATGGGTTTGGAAGAGGACATCATCAAACTCCTCAAGAATGAGGGGTTCAAGATGAACGAGGCGATCCGTGATGCCCTCGATGAATTCGTCGACATCGTCGACGAAGAGAACGAGGACATGGAGGAGAACCTCGACGACGACGACGATAAGGAAGAAGAAGACGAAGCGTAGGCTCCCTTCATCAGCCGGTTCACCACGTCAGCATGACCGTCGCCCTCGGGCGGCGGTCATGTCGTTGTGGGGTCCGGAGTCCGGGGGCGAAGGGCACCACGTGGTCGTGGTGACGCAGCGGCTCAGGGAAACATGGGTGTTCGCATGGTCAGGTTCTTCGGCGTGATCAGTAGGCAGTGCAGTGGATGAGAGAGGATCGGCTCGGGTCGAGGAGGCGCAGAGACCAAAAGGTGTTTGCCGTT
>JANPIY010000385.1:0-2780 GCA_031425255.1 Planctomycetota bacterium | reverse complement strand
CGTGATTTCGATCATCGGTCTGACGCGCAACTAGCTCCACGAACCATTGCTCAACACAGTCGAGGAAGGCGTGGGATCAACCGTACCAAGTGCGGCACACATGGCAGGTCGGATCGCGGCAGTGCGCGATGCGTTCGGCGGTGCGACGACGAGTTGGCCGTCGCCCGATGATGGAGAGGTCCGCGATCGCCGCCGGACGGCGCGGCTCGCGCTGGTCGAGGATCCTACCTCGGCGCAACCGGAGTGGGTGCATCGTGCGCTGAACGTGACGGTGGCCGTCGTCGGTCTGCTGTTCATGGCACCGTTCGCCGCGCTGATCGCGGTGGTAATCAAGCTCAGCAGCCCCGGCCCGATCTTCTACTCGCAGACCCGGGTCGGGCTCGACCGCCGGGCATTCCGCGGCGACCGTAGTCAGTCGCGGCGGGAAGAGGACCTGGGTGGGCGTGTCTTCACGATCTGGAAGTTCCGGTCGATGCGTGTCGACGCCGAGGTGCCGGGCGAGGCGGTGTGGGCCTCGAAGGACGATCCGCGGATCACCGCCATCGGCGCCTTCATCAGGAAGACCCGCCTCGACGAACTGCCGCAGCTCTGGAACGTGGTCCGAGGCGAGATGAACGTCGTCGGTCCGCGTCCCGAACGGCCCAGCATATTCCTGTCGCTGCGGACGCAGGTGGAGAACTACCACCTGCGCCAGCGCGTGAAGCCGGGCATCACCGGCTGGGCGCAGATCAACCAGGCGTATGACAGCACGGTGGAGGATGTGAAGAACAAGGTCGCGCTCGATCTCGTCTACATCCGGAACCGTTCGATCTGGCTGGATATCAAGATCATGGCGAGCACGTTGCCGGTGATGATCGGGAAGAAGGGCGCGCATTGAGGCATCGGTGTCGATGAGTACGCATCTGGAGTGGCTCGGGCAGCTTGAGAGAGGCTGCCCGTTTTTGCTGTCTCGCTCTGGCACCGGTGCGCCTTGATGCGTATCGCCGCGCCGGCCAAGCAGGGATTTCTGCCCTCCGACGGCGGTCCCGTCATCGCCGTGGGCACGAGTCAGATGACGCTGACCCTCTGGGGTCTGGCACTGTATCTGTTCTGTGTGCACAGCTTCAAGCTGCCTATAGCCTCGGCCGGAATCGCCATTGGCGTGCTAGGCGTGCTCGTGAGCGCTCGCGGCGTGACCGTACCGGCGCCACTGCTCTTCTTTGCCGCATTCCTGGCATGGTGTGCACTCACGGGCGCCAGCTCCGCCTACCGGAGCACGGTATTCGACGCGCTGGTCGATTTCCTGAAGATGCTGCTGATTTTCTTCGTCGCTTTGAATGCCAGCAAGTCGATCAACCAGTTGAGCATCTTCATCGGCACTTGGGTGCTGATGTTCGGGCTGTACCCGGCACGAGGAACGTACTTCAACTTCATTTTTGGCTACGGAACCTTCGGCCGGTATGGTTGGAATTTTTCGTTCTCCAACTACAATGACCTCGCCGCGTACACGATACTGGCGATGGCGCTGTCCGCCTTCCTGCTCGTCGGACGATACGACCGCTGGGTACGGATTGGCGCCTTGATGTCGACGGCGGGGCTTGCATTGATGGTCATCATCACGCAGTCCCGCGGTGCGTTTCTCGGACTCACGGTCGCGTTCGTGTTCCTGCTCCTCCGGAGCCGCAGCCGGGCAAAGCTAATGAAATTCGGCGCCCTCGCCGCGCTCGGGATCACGTTGTTGGCACCCGGCGCTGTCTGGGAACGGTTCCGAAACATGAAGTTCCTGCTGAACGAGGAGACGATCGGCGAAGCTGACAGCTCCGCGGAGCAGCGCTACATCCTGCTCCAGATCGCGACGACGATCGCAAAGGCGAATCCGGCCAAGGGAGTCGGACTTGGCGCCTATTCAGAAGCACATGCCGAATACGCTGAGGAGCGGCAGGAATGGCAGTTCGGACGGGGATATCGCGACGCGCACAACATGTACGCGAGCCTTGCCGCAGAGACGGGAATCCCTGGACTCTGCTTGTTCCTGGGCATGCTGGGATCCGTGTTCGCCAAGCTGCTTACCACGGAGAAGCGCGTCCGACCACGTTTTCCGGTCGAGGCTGAGCAGCTTCGTATATTGCGGTTTGGCCTGGTCGCTTACACCATCGCTGCCATTTTCGGCAGCATTCATCGGATTAGCTTCCTGTATCTCTACCTGGCCGTCCTTTGGAGTGCGGCGACACTGTTCTCCGAACTGCTTTCGACACCGGTTGGCATGACAGGCCTGCCCTCGCAGTCCCCCGCGTCCGCATTGCGGCATGGCTGGCGTCGTGGACCGACTCCGTGGCACGGCACTGGTCGGGTCAGCCGCAAATAACAACACTCCGCCGCGTGATTGAGACACACGATCCACTTGAGTTCAGCGCTGTCTGAATACGTGGTCAGCTTTGGCTCAGAACCGGTCTCTTCTGAACGGTTTTCGGTGTGCTTTCTGCGTTGGTGATCCTCGGCCAACAGCGCCGCTGAGCCACCGTCTCGTAATCGGCAGTGCCTGACCGTCCTCATTGAACGGACGACATCAGGACGACGATTGATCGGGCGACCCCAATTTTCACGACGCGTCGTTCACCGCATCCGGAGTCATCTCACTACACCGCTCGCGCGGTGCAAGAGAGATCTGCTGCCTGATCCGGGGGTCTGCCGCGCGAATTCCCCGACGGAGGGGAACTTGTTCTCACGCTTCCACATCGGACTGAACGTTCGGCTGCGACACGTTCTTGGCTCATCGCTCTTTGCCCTCTCGGCGTGCGGTG
>JANPIY010000384.1:0-9128 GCA_031425255.1 Planctomycetota bacterium | reverse complement strand
GGCGAGCGTGACACCGACGGGTGCGGGCTCCGCCACCGTATCGTGGACCGCGACCGGCAGCCCGCAGCAGCACCAGCAGCTCGGACTCATCGTCAGCGATCCGCTCAGCGGCATCAGCAGCTACCAGCCGATCCAGGTGATATGGCAGGGAACGATGGCGGCTGGCGCGGGTTGAGCGGCAGCCACGGAGCGGCCTGCCCATGGCGCCGGGTGCAGACGTTGCGCGCGAATGCAGCAAGCGTTGCGCCGCGACGCAGTGTGCCTGCTGCTCAGAGAGGTGCGCCACATTGTTGCCAAGCGACTGCGGAACCCGGTGTAAGTTCCCACCACGTTCCGCGTTGGACGTCCCCACCAACACCAACTCCCAGGAATCGCCTGCGCTCCTATGTGTTGTCATCGTCGCGTTCATGGTCGTCGCGTCCGGTCGCAGCTCCTGCACGCACTGATGCTGTTGGCGACCTTGTTGGCGACGCCGGCGCTGCACGCGGCGACGGTGACCTGGGATGGCGGGGGCACCACCAACAACTGGTCGGACGGGGTCAATTGGGTCGGCGACAGCGCGCCGGTGACGGGCGACAACCTGATCTTCCCCAACGGCGCGGCACGCATGGCGACCGGACTGAGCGATGCGGCGGTGGTCTACGGCTCGGTGACGTTCAGCGGTACCACTGCCGGCTACACCATCGGCGGCACCATCCTGATGCTCACCGGCGGCATCAGTTCCAGCGCTACCAGCGGCACCAACATCATTTCGTGCACGGTCTCGCTCGGCGCGACGCAGTCCTTCGCCACCACCTCCAATGGCGATCTGACCATATCCGGAGCGGTGTCGCTGGGTGCGCACGTGTTGACCCTGAACGCCGCGAACATCACGACCATCACCCTGAGCAGCACGGTCGGTGGCACCGGCTCGCTGACACTTGCCGGCAGCGGCGGCAAGACCCTGGCGGGGGACAACAATTTTTCGGGAGGGGTGCTCCACACCGGCGGCACCGTGCGCGCCAATACCTCCAATGCCTTCGGATCGGGGACGGTCACGAGCAACGCGGGGGCCAATAGCACCGTCCGTTTCGGCAATAACGTCACGATCACGAATCCATTGGTTTTCAATGGCGGAGGCCAGGCCAGCTTCGGCTTCTATCACATCGACAGCGGGGCTGCGACACTCAGCGGCCCCATTACGATCGCCGTCTACACCACCGGCGGTGGACACTTCGGTGCGAGCGGGGCCAGCACATTGACCGTGACTGGAACGGTGACCTCGTCGGTGGCCAATCTGGTCACCCGCCTGGGGACGGTGGAGTACCATGCGACCTCCGGTTACACCACCTTCCAGGTGGGCGCGGGCTCGCCACGCATCGGCACGGACAACGCGATTCCCACCACCGCCTCGCTCGACATCGGCACCAGTGCCGCGGGCAGCTTCAGCCTCAAAGATTTCGACCAGGAGGTGACGGGCCTAGCGCGCACCGGCACGACCGCGGGCAGCCTGACCACCACCGGCTCGTCGCTCCTGACCATCAGCGGCTCGGCCAACTTCACCTACCCCGATCCGATCACCAATGGGATCTCGCTGGTGCGCAGCGGCTCGGGCACCCAGACCCTCTCGGGCGTCAGCACCTACACCGGGACCACCACCATCACCGGCGGTACGCTCAACGTCACCGGCTCGCTCGCCGCCGCCAGCGCGGTGACCGTCGCCGGCGGCACGCTGACGGGCAGCGGCACGGTGGCCGGCACCGTCACCATGGGTGTGGCCGGCACCGTCGCGCCTGGAACCGGCGGCACCACCATCGCCACGCTTTCCACCGGCGCCTGGAGCTGCCATGCGTCGTCGGTCTTCAGCGTCGATCTCAACGGTACCGGCCCGACCGCTGATCGCGTCACCTCCACGGGTGCCATCGCCCTCGACGGCACCCTGACGGTCGCCAGCGCGATCAACGCCGCGGTCGGGCGGACCTACACCATCGCCAGCGGCACCTCGCGCAGCGGTACGTTCAGCGGGCTGGCGGAGGGGGCCTACTTCGCGCAGTCCGGGCGCCTCCTGCGCATCAACTACACCGCCACCAGCGTGACCCTCACCGACATGGCGCCGCTCTTCGTCTGGGATGGCGGCGGTGGCAATGGCAACTGGTCGACGCCGGCAAACTGGGATCGCGACATCGCGCCGGTCGCCGGCGCCGATCTGCAGTTTGGCGGCACCACCAACGTCACCACCGCCAACGATTTCGCCGACAGCACCAGCTTCGCCAGCCTCACCTTCCTCAGCGGCGCTGGCGCCTTCACCCTGGGTGGCAACCGCATCACCCTGGGCGGGAACATCACCAATCAGGACGACAGCCTGCAGACCATCTCGCTGGCGATGATCATGGCGGCCACGCGCACCGTCGATACCGGAAGCGCCGACGTCGCCATCAGCGGCGTGCTCAGCGGTGCCGGCGGTCTGACCAAGCTCGGCGCTGGCATGCTGACGTTGTCGGGCACCAACACTCACGCCGGGACCACCACCGTCACGCTGGGCACGCTCCGGGTGAACGTCAGCGGTAACCTCAGCGGGGCCGGACCGATCACGCTCAACGGCGGCACGCTGATGCACGTCGGTGAGCTCATCCTGTCCAACGCCTTCGCGGTCACCGCCAGCAGCACCATCGAGTCCGACGACGGCGATGACCTGATCCTGACCGGCAATTCCTTCACTGGCACCGCCGGCACCGTGTTGTCACTGACCAATACCGCCCTCACCGGCACCCACGCCCTCATCCTCGAGGGCACCGGCTACACCTACGCCGGCAACCTGACGATGGACGCTTTCAGCCGCATCAAATTCGGCAACATCAGCGGCACCCAGACCTTCAGCGGCGTGATCGCCGGCAGCGTCGCCGCCAACACCATCGCGGTGTGGCGCTCCGCGGGTGGCGGAACCACGGTGCTCTCGGGTGCGAACACCTATACCGGTCTGACCGTGGTCGAGGGCGGCACCCTCACGAGCGGCGCGGCCGCCGTCATCCCCGACGCTGGCACCATCACCGTGGGCACCGGCGCGACCTGGAACCTCAACGGCTTCAACGAAACCGTGGGCGCGATCTCGGAACCGTTGGTCGCTCCGCTGACGAGTGGCGGCACCATCGCCCTGGGCTCGGCAACCTTGACCACCGGTGGCGCCAACAGCTCCACCACCTGCAGCGGACGGATCATCGGTACTGGCGGATTGGTGAAGACCGGCAGTGGCACGCTGACGTTTTTTGGTCCAGTGAGCAATACCTACAGCGGCAGCACCACCGTGGCCGCTGGTGGCCTGGCGCTGAGCAAGAACGAGAGCGTGACTGCGATCGCCGGCAACCTGGCCATCACCGGTGGCGTCGTGACCTTCGGCAATAACCACCAGATCGCCGATACCGCTGCGGTCTCCATGTCGGGAGCGGCCAGCGTGTTCAACGGCACCGCGATCAACATCGGGATGCGGACCGGGATGGTGGAGACCTTCGCCAGCCTGAGCGTGACCGGCGGCGTCTTCCACACCGCCATCACCAGCCAATGGACCGTCACCGGCGCCGTCAGCTTCACCGGTGGCACCGGCAATACCGCGGTGCTGTGCAATAGCAGCAGCAGCCTGAGCTGCGGCAGCCTGACCTTGACCGCCATGACCGCGACGGCCGGTGCCACCCTCGGAACTCCCAACAGCTTCACCCTGTATGGCAACAGCAGTGCGGCGCAGACCACCCTCACGGTCGGCAGCGGCGGCCTGGTGCTCAACGGCAGCGTGCTGAATATGCGGCGCGGTGCGGCGGGGACACTGGGTAGCCGCCTGGTTTTGGGTGGCAACCTGAGCACCGCCGGCAGTGCCGCCAGTGCCATCAGCGAGGACGTCGATGGTGGCGTCAACGGCACCCTCGGCATCGAGTTGTCCAGCACCGCCGCGGCGGTCACGCGCACGCTCGCCATCGCCGTCGGCGGGGCCGACCTGACCATCAGCGTGCCGGTGCGCGATGGCGCGGCCACGCCGGGGTCGCTGGCGAAGACCGGCATCGGCCGGCTGACCCTGAGCGGCGCGGGCACCTACACCGGCACCACCACCTCATGGCTCGGCGCCCTGCGCGTCGACGCCGACGTGATCACCTCGACCAATGGTCCGCTCGGCAACGCTGCGAGCGCCATCGCGGTGAACGGCGGCACCTTCGAGTCCAATACCACCACCGTCAGCCGACCGCTGACGGTGTCGGGTGGTGCCACGCTCGCGGCGGTGGGAGTGGCGCGCACCATCGCTGCGCCGGTCGCGGTGGCCGGCATCACCGCCAGCGTCTTCGCCACCAGCCTGCGCGCGGCCACCCAGGACGACTGGCGGGCGACCCAGGCCGTCAGCGGTACACGCGTGGACACCACCATCGCGCGCGGTTCGAACTTCGGGAGCGGGGCCGAGCGCGCGGCCTTCGGGGTCTCCGGCAGCGATGCCGACTGGAACAACTTCTCGGCGCAGTGGGACGGCTTCCTGCGCGTGACCACCGCGGGGACCACGCTCTCGACGCGTTCCGATGACGGCACCCGGGTGTGGCTCGACCTCGATCAGGACGGGGTGATCGACGCTGGCGAATGGGCCCAGAGCACCGGCTGGAGCATCGGCCAGTCCCCGCTCAACACTGCGCTGCATGCCGGCCTCGCCGTCGGCGTCTACCGCATGCGCGTGCAGTACGAGGAAGGGACCGGCGGCAACGAGGTATACCTGCTATGGAACGACGCCAGCCAGAGCGCCGGCGGCAACAATGGGCTGCACATCGTTCCGGCCGCCCTCATGGGCGGTGTACAACTCGGCAACGGCGGTCCCGACCTCACCATCAGCGGCGTCATCAGCGGCGCCGGCAGCGTGCTCAAGCCGGGTGCCGAAACCGTGACCCTGGCAGGTGTCAACACCTACACCGGCGGCACCACGGTCACCGCCGGTACGTTGCTCAGCGCCGCCGCCGGCGTGATCCCCGACACCAGCCCGGTGGTCCTGCGGACGGGGACGGCCTGGAACCTCGGCGGTTTTACCGAGACCATCGGGTCGCTGGCGGGTGTCGGCGGCGTGACGCTCGGTGCGGCGAGTCTGACCGCGGGTGGTGACAACACCTCCACCACCTACACCGGCATCGTCAGCGGCAGCGGCGCAGTGGTGAAAACCGGCAGCGGGCTGTGGGCGGTCGGCGGGGCCAGCACCTACACCGGCACCACCACGCTCAGCGCCGGTACGTTGCGGGTGGACGCCGACGTGGTCACCTCGACCAACGGCCCCCTCGGCAATGCCGCGAGCCAGGTCCAGTTGGTTGGCGGCATCTTCGCGTCGAACACCACCACCGTCAGCCGGCCGCTGGCGGTCAGCGGGGCGGTCACCATCGAGGCCCATGGCGCCACGCGTACCATCAGCGCTCCCATCACGGTGGCCACCGGCGTCGAGCCGTTGATCGCGAGCTTCGTCGCCAGCAACCTGCGGGGAGTGACGGAGGACGACTGGCGCATCGCCCGCACCATCACCGGCGTGCGCGCCGACTCCAACATCCACCTCGCCACCGATGCCTTCGGCACCGGCGCCGAGCGCGCCGCTTTCGGTATCGGTGGCAACGATCTCAACTGGGATGGGTTCTCGATCCAATGGGATGGCGTGCTGCGCGTGGTCACCGCCGGCACCACGCTCTACTCGTGGTCGGATGACGGCAGCCGGGTGTGGCTGGATCTCGATCAGGACGGAGTCGTCGACGCGTCCGAGTGGGCCGGCAACGGCTGGGGGACCAACCACGGCGTGCAGACCGTGGCGCTGCATGCCGCTCTGCCGCTCGGCACCTACCGTATGCGCATCCAGTATGAAGAAGGTGATGGCGGCAATCGCATGGCCCTGACCTGGAACGACAGCGCCAATTCCGCCGGCACCATCGATACGCGGGCGGTGGTGCCGAGCGCGCAACTCGGCGGCCTCGCGGTCGGCGGCGCCGGGCTCGACCTCGCGCTCACCGGGGTGATCAGCGGTGGCGGCGGCGTGGCCAAGACCGGCACCAGTGTGGTGACGGTCAGCGCGGCGAACACCTATGGCGGGTCCACCCCGGTTGTCGCCGGCACGTTGCGCGTGGGCGCGAACAACACCCTGCCGGACACCCGCGTGGTGGTGTTGTCAGGCGCGACCTTCGATGTCGGGGCCTTCAGCGATGGCATCGGCTCGCTCTCCGGCTTGGGTGCGGTGACCATCGATACCGGCGGCCTGCTCAGCACGGGCGCCGATGGCGCCACCACCACCTTCTCCGGCGTCGTCAGCGGTGCCGGCGCGTTGACCAAGGCCGGCGCGGGAACCTTCACCCTCGGTGGCGCCAACGCCTTCGCCGGCGCCACCACGGTGTCCGCCGGCACGCTGACGGTCGCGCATGCCAGCGGGCTCGGCGGCACCGCCGCCGGCACCACGGTGGCCAGCGGCGCCAGCCTGGCCATCGCCGGCGTCGCGGTGTGCGCCGAGGCGGTGATCGCCAGCGGCACCGGCGTCGGTGGAACCGGCGCTCTCACCGCCAGCGGCACCGCTTCGCTCGCGGGCACATTGACCATGACCGGTGACATCACCGTCGGCGGCAGTGGCACCCTGGCCATCGCGGGTGCGCTCAGCGAGAGCGGTGGCGCCCGCGCGCTGGCCAAGGTTGGCAGCGGCACGCTGCTGGTGGCGGGCGCCAACACCTACACCGGCACCACCACGGTGTCGGCCGGCACGCTGCTGGTGAATGGCAACAGCGTCCTCGCCACCGGCGCCGTCAGCGTCGCCAGCGGTGCGACCCTGGGCGGTACCGGCACGATCGGCGGCGTGGTGACGGTCGCGTCCGGCGGCACCATCTCCCCCGGCTCGGCCAGCGTGGCGCCCGTCACCATCGCCGCCGCCAACACCGCGTTGACCCTGGCCGCCGGCAGCTCCAGCGCCTTCACCTTGGGATCGGTGAACGACCGCATCGACCTCACCGGCGCCAACTCGGTGATCACGCTCGGCGGTACGCTGGTGGTGAGCGATGGCGGTGGTCTGGTGCCTGGCGTCTACACCCTAATGACCTTCACCGGCGGGACCAGCGCGGGCAGCTTCAGTGCGATCAGCCTGCCCACCGGGGCCACCGGCGTGGTCACCATCGACAACACCGCGGGCACCGTGCTGCTGACCCTCGACATGGTGAACACCGGGTTGACCGTCGCTCCTGGCGGCACGGTGGTGGCGATGAACACCAACCTCCAGGCGTCGCAGGCGGGTTCGACCACGGCGCAGGTGGTCTATGACCTCACCACCGCGCCGGCGCACGGCACGCTACGCAGGAACCTGATCGCGCTGGCCCAGGGCGAGGACTTCACCCAGGCCGACATCGACGCCAACCTGATCAGCTACGAACACGGCAACCTCAGCAACACCAGCGATTCGTTCCAGGTCACCATCACCGGGCAGAGTGGTGCGATCTCCGCGCCGACGGTGGCGATCACCGTCAGCGGCAGCGGCCTGTCCGGCGGCCTGCTGGCCTACCTGCCGTTCGAGCAGACCAGCGGGTCCAGCGCGCCTGATGCCGCCGGGTCGTACCCTGGGACCATCGCCGGAGCGTCGGCGTGGGCGGCAGGCCAGATTGGCAATGCCTTGACCTTCGACGGCACCTCGACCTACGTCCAGTTGCCGAGCGGCATGGCCGATTTCACCAGCGGCATGACGATCGCCGTATGGGCGCGCCCGACCTCCAGCGGCTCTTACGCGCGCTTCGTCGACTTCGGCAACGGGCCGGACAACAACAACATCTTCTTCACCCGTGCTAGCACCACCAGCGAACTGAATTTATTCAGCTATAACGGGGCGACGCCCAGCAATACCAGCGACACCGGGGCCATCACCAACAACGCCTGGCATCACTACGCGGCGACCATCACCGGTCCGGGCAGCGCCTATCGCTACAAGAACGGGTCCCAGCTCAACAGCGTGGCAGCGGTCAACCCGATCAATAACCTCGTGCGCACACGCAATTTCATCGGTGGCAGCAATTGGGCTGCGGATGCACTCTTCCAGGGTCAGATGGACGAGGTGCGGATCTACAACCGCGTGCTGACCCCAGGCGAACTCAAGCTGCTCAGCCAGCAGACGGCGCCGGTCTTCACCAATCTCCAGGGCGACCAGCAGGTCTACGCGGGTGCGGGTACCACGGTGGCGCTCGACGTCGGCGGCGACGCGACGCTCGGTGACGCCGACGACCTGCACCTGAGCAGTGGCTGGCTGCGCGTCACCAACAGCAACCCCTTCGCGACCTCGGTGCTGACCGTCGCCACCACCGCCGAGATCACCACCAGCGGCGCTACCGTCAGCCACAATGGCAACGTCATCGGCACCATCGATGCCGTGCGCACCGGGGCCGCGGGCGCCGACCTCGAAATCGATTTCACCACCCGCTTCGCCACCCCGACGGCGATCCGCGATCTGGTGCGTGCGCTGCGCTATAGCGATACCACGCCGGCGCAGCGGACGTTCAGTCTGACGCTGTGCGACGGCATCATCACCCCGGTGCCGACCACCGTCAGCATGACAGCCAGTAGCGCTTTGAGCCTGAGCGCCAACACCGGTCTGAACATCGCCGCCGGCGGTGTGGGCACGTTCTCCACCGCCAGTCTGGCTGCGACCAGCACGGTCGGTCAGAGCGCGGCGCAGATCACCTACACCGTGCAGGCCACGCCGGCATCCGGGGTTCTGCGCAAGAGCCTGGTCGCTCTCGCGGTGGCCGGCACCTTCACCCAGGCCGACGTCGATGGCGGCCTGATCAGCTACGAGCACGGTGCGCTCGCTACGCTCAACGATTCGTTCCAGGTCGCGCTCAGCGACGCCGCGCTCAACAGCGGTGGCCAAGCACTGGTCGTCATCACTGCCAGCGGCCTCGGCCTGGGCAGCGGCCTAGCCGGGTATTGGCCATTGGACGACGCCAGCGGCGCCACCGCGCTGGATCGCAGCGGCAATCGCAATCACACCACGCTGGTCAACACGCCGACCTGGGCGTCCAGCCACATCGGTGGTTTTCTGACCTTCAACGGCACGACTCAGTACGGCAGCTTCAGCCGGACGGTACAGGACGACCTCACCATCGTCACCTGGTTCAAGTCGAGCGACACCGGCGACG
>JANPIY010000383.1:0-3900 GCA_031425255.1 Planctomycetota bacterium | reverse complement strand
CGCACCGCTGCTGGGCACCTGGCTGCTGGGCCGCTTCGGACCCTCGGGCACCCTGCACGTCCTGCTCGCCGCGGCGGTGGTGAACCTCGCTTTGGTGCTGCCGCTGATCCTCATCGCACGGCGGCGCTGAGCGCCTCGGCCGAGTTCAGCCGGCTGTCGCGATGCCCGCCGCCTGTTCGGCGCGGCAAGCCATTGCCCGAAGGCACAGCCCGCCTGCGCGGCACTCACCCACCTCGCTTCCGAGCAGCGAGCGCATCAACGCATCGTTACACGGGACACTTACGCGCTAGGCCTTGGTAGTGCTAACCCTTGATCTTCCTTGCGCTCATGAGTGGCCTTCCGCTCCTCGTCACCCCTGGAACGACCTCGGTACAGGAGCCAGCGCTTGGGCCCTCCGCAGCAGTTTTCCGTCGTCGGCATCGGCGCCTCGGCCGGTGGCGTGGAGGCGTTGCAAACCCTGTTCCGCGCCATGCCGGAACAACCGCTCCCCGCAGCCTTCGTGGTGCTGACGCATCTGGGCAGCGAGACGCACAGCGCCCTGCCGCAGATCCTGCAGGCCTGCACCACCCTGCCCGTCCTGCCGGCCGCGGAGGGCGCGACGGTCGAACCCGGCCACGTCTACGTGCTGCCCACTGATTCCCTCATCACGATCGTCGGCGGCCGGCTCGTCCTGCAGCAGCAATCGCCCGACGTCCCGCGGGAGCGGCAACCGATCGACCTGTTCTTCGTCTCCCTCGCCGAGGACCAAGGGGAGGATGCCGTCGGCATCGTGCTCTCGGGCAGCGGCAGCGATGGCACCCTCGGCCTCAAGGCCATCAAGGAACATGGCGGCCTCACCATCGCCCAGGGTTCGAATGGCACCTCACCGCGCTATTCCTCCATGCCCACCAGCGCCGCCGCCGGCGGCGCAGTCGACCTGCTGCTGCCGGTCGAGCACATGCCGGCCCGGCTGGCGGAACTGCTTCAGCGCCCGGCAGCACTTCCCGCGGCCATTGTCGATGCCGCGGAAGACCCCCCTACGGAAGAAGGTGCCGCCGCCCAAGCCATCATCTGCGAGATCCTTCGCACGCGGATCGGGCACGATTTCGCCGGATACAAAAGCAAGACCTTCTTCCGCCGCGTGCAGCGGCGCATGCAGGTCCTCCAGCTGCGCGATCTGGACGCCTATATCGCCGTCCTGCGCGATGGCCTGGACGAGGCCGGCCATCTGTTCCGCGACCTGCTGATCAGCGTCACCGGCTTCTTCCGGGATCCCGACAGCTTCGCCGCACTGGCCAGCCACGTCATGCCGGCCATCTTCGAAGGCCGCGGCGCCGACGACACGGTAAGGATCTGGGTCCCCGGATGCGCGACAGGCGAAGAAGCCTATTCGCTCGCCATTCTCGCCTGCGAACAGGCCGATGGACGTCCCAACGCGCCACGGGTGCAGATCTTCGCCACCGACATCGACGATCCCGCACTCGGCGTGGCGCGCGGTGGCCGCTACCCCGCGGCCATGATGACCGATGTCTCGCCCGAGCGGCTGGCCCGCTTCTTCGTGGCAGAAGGGGCCACCTACGCCGTCTCCAGGGAAATGCGGGAACGCTGCGTCTTCTCGTCGCACAACGTGCTGCGCGACGCGCCATTCTCCCGCATCGACCTGGTGTCCTGCCGCAACCTGCTCATCTACATGGGCGGGCAATTGCAGGAGCAGGTGATCCCGCTGTTCCATTATGCCTTGCGTCCCGGCGGCTTCCTGTTCCTGGGCGTGGCGGAAACCGTCAGCAAACACGCCGAGCTGTTCGCGGCGGATGACAAGAAGCACCGCATCTACCGGCGCCGCGATACGCCCGCGCCCGGCCTGCCGCTCCAGATCTACGCCTCGGCCCAAGGGGTCCAGCGCAACTGGCGGCCAGCATCGCTGGCGCACCGGGCGCCGCTCGGCACCGCGACCGAGCTCCGCCAGATGGCCAACGCCTTCGCGGCCGACCAGATCGCGCCCCCGCATCTCCTGGTCAACGCTGATGGCGAGATCGTCTATCAATCCGTCAATCTCGGTGCATTCCTGGAACCCCCCCAAGGCGCGCCGAGCCGCGAACTGCTTCTGGTGGCGCGGCGTGGGCTGCGGTTGGACCTGCGCGCCGCGCTGCGCGAGGCGACCGAGAGAAATCGTCGCGCCCAGCGATCCAAGGTCGAGCTGGAATACGATGGAATACGGCGCCTCATCACCTTGACCGTCGTGCCTTTGCCCAAGCGGGACGGCGCCGATGTGCTGTTCATGGTCGCCTTCAGCGAAGAAGGAACTGCGCCCGCGAGGGCGGAGGTCAGCGTTTCCGCAGGCGCGGCCATGCTCGATGCGCAACTGATGGAACAGTTGGAAAACGAGCTGCGCGAGACGCGCGAGCGGCTGGAATCCACGACCGAGGAATACGCGACCGCTACGGAAGAGCTGAAATCCGCCAATGAGGAGATGGTCTCGGTCAACGAGGAGTTGCAATCCATCAACGAGGAGCTGGAAACCTCGAAGGAGGAACTGCAATCGGTGAACGAGGAGCTGCGGTCCACCAACCTCGCACTGACCGGCAAGGTTGAGGAGCTCGACCACGCGAACGCCGATGTGCGCAACCTGTTCGACAGTACCGAGATCGCGACCATCTTCCTTGATCGCCACTTGGTGATCCGCAGCTTCACTCCGGCGGCGACGGGCATCTTCGACCTGGTCGCGACGGATCGGGGGCGTTCGCTCTCCAGCTTCTCAAGCCATCTCGACGATGTCGATTTCACCAAGGACGCCCAGCAGGTGCTGGACGCCCGGACCCCCGTGGAACGGCGCGTCACCGCGCATCAGGGCATCGCCCACTACCTCATGCGGATCCTGCCCTACCGGACCATCGACGATGCCGTGGACGGGGTTGTCGTCACCTTCTTCGACATCACGAAGGTGGTCGAGAGCGAACTTCTGGGGACGCTGGTGGACGAACTGAACCACCGTGTCCGCAACATGCTCCAGGTCGTGACCGCCATTGCGTCGCACACCCTGCGGCGCGCCACCAGCCTGGAGGAATTCAGTGAGATTTTCACTGGGCGGATCAAGGCCCTGGCCGTCGCCCATCAGCTGGTGTCGCGCAGCGGTTGGCGCGATGTCCCCTTGCTCGACCTGATCGAAAAGGAGCTCCGGCCCTACGCCGCGGGTCCCGACCGCCTCGTCACTCAGGGCGCGCCGGTCTGTTTCAAGCCCGCCGCGGCGCTGTCCCTGGGCATGATCCTGCACGAGATGGCGACGAACGCGGCGAAGCACGGCGCACTCGCCGCGGAGAATGGCCGCGTCTCAGTGAACTGGCGGCGGGAAGCTATCGATGGCGCGGAACACCTCGTCCTGCGCTGGCAGGAATCCGGTGGGCCGCGGGTAGCCGTGGAACCGGAACGACGCGGCTTCGGGTCTGAACTCATGGAGCGGCAGCTGCACTATGACCTGAAGGGCAAGCTGGAGGTCGATTTCGATGAGGCGGGGCTGCGGGTCATGATCGCGGTGCCGGTCGATGTCATCGGCGGTGGCGACTGAGCCAATGGGCGGCCTGAGAGGCCCCGTCTGACCTGAATTCGTCATCCAATCATCACCCTGCGCGGCGATGATTCGATTATCTTGGAATGATGGAAACCGAGGACGCCGCCTTCGCCTTCGCAGCCCTCGGGCAGTCCACCCGGCTCGATCTGCTGCGCATCTTGCTCCACGCCGGGCCGAGTGGCGTGGCCGCGGGCGAGGTCGCCATCCGCCTCGGCGTGCGCTCCTCCACCTTGTCCTTCCATTTGCGCGCCCTGGACCAGGCCGGGCTGATCGCCGCCACGCGCCAGGGCCGCAGCCTGATCTACGCCGTGCAATTCGCCCGGCTGCGGTCGCTGCTCGCCTTCCTGGCCGAAGCC
>JANPIY010000382.1:0-11222 GCA_031425255.1 Planctomycetota bacterium | reverse complement strand
TGGACCGCCTTGCGCAGATCGTTGATGGCGCGCTGGGCGGCGATGCCGAGCAGTTGCGCCAGGGCGAAACCGGAGACCGCCTCGATCGTCACCGCCACCACCACGCCGACCACCAGCCAGGTCAGCAGCGTGGTGTCGTGGTGCGGGATGATCTCGTCGAAGAAGATCTTGAGCGACGCCGGCAGGGCGAAGCCGGCGGCACGGTTGATCAGCAGCACGCCGAGACCGACCGCGAGGCGACCGCGGTTGGCGTGCATCAGGGCGCGGAACTCGGCCCAGGCATTGGCGGTGTTGAGCGGCTTCTTGGCCTTGGCCGCATCCTTGGGCTCACTCATCGCCGCGGTCCTCGCCGTCGGGGCGCCGGCACCGCGCCAGGGCGAGCCGCCGTCCTTCATTCGCAGGCGCATGGTGCTTCTCGCAGGTGATGGTCCGGACGCTCATGGTCAGACCCGCAACCAATCGGCCTGCCAGTGGGTGATCTTGCGCTTGATCGCGGGATTACCGAGCGACCCGGCGAGGGTCTCCTGCACCAGGCCCGGGAGTTCCGCGTCGCTGGCGAAGCGCAGGCCGACCAGTTGCGACAGGCTCAGGCGTGCGATGTCGCCATGGCGATCGCTTGTCAGGACCCGCGCCAGGCGCAGCTGCATCTCCAGCCGGATGACGCGGTCCTGCACGATCTGGGCGCTGCGTCGGGCGACCATCAGCACCGCGATGAGGCTGAGTGCGACCAGGACGGCGAGGACGCTGCCGAAGGCCGGGGCCCGGATCGCCCCGGTGACCTGCCACCCTACGTTCACCACCAGGATGACGAAGGCGGTAAGGAACAACGGCGACGGCAGCGCACGATGATTGGCGAGGGTCTGGACAGGCTTGGTCATGGCGGCTCCGGGGGCGGGATGACAGCCATGCACGAGCCCGGTGCAAGCCAAGTGCGTCTGGGTTACCACCGGATCGCTCTCGGACAGCCAGAGAGATATTCACCACAGAGCGCACGGAGCGCACAGAGGAAGGCATGGCTCCGCTCTGTGCGCTCAGTGAGCTCAGTGGTGAATATCGGCTGTCGGCTGTCGGCGGGTCATCAGCCGCCGAGAGCGGCCTGCCAGCGTTGTTCCAGCACGGTCAGCGCCGGCGCGATCGGCAGTGCGCTCCAGCGCTCGCCCTCGCGCGTGACCAGGCCGAAACGGGTGAGCTTCGCCAAGGCGTCGTCGACCTCGAAATCCACCGTGAGCTGCACCGTCTCGCGCAGCCAACCCTCGATACGGGTGTCGAGCTCCGCCGCCGTCGCCGGACCGTGGGCGAGCAGGAAGGCGTAGCCGAGCATGGCCTCCTTCGCCTCCTCCTCCTGCGCGCTGTCGATCAGGTGGTGGATGACGCCGGCGTTGTTGTCGAGGTTGCGGTAGTAGAGGTTGTCGGCCAAGGTCTTGATGAACTGGAGTTTGCGGAAACGGAAACGCGCGAGCTGGCGGCTGGCGAAGATCGCGACGGTGAACACCGCGGCGCCGAAGGCCACCAGCTCGGCCTGCGTGACGCTGCGCGGCGCCTCACCAAGGCCGGCGAAGCTGAGTGCCAAGCCGACCACGAACAACGCGGCGGCGCTGAGCTGGGCGAGGATGCCGAGGCTGCCGAGCAGGGCGGGCACCCCGAGCACGAGCTGGTCGAGCGGGCGCATGCGCACCTCGCTGTTGGGCAGCAGCATCTCGAGGTCGGCGACCGGGATGTTGGCGAACAGCTTGAGCGTGGTGGTGCCGGGGATGAACGGCAGCTTGGCCCGGCGTTTGGCCGGGAAGTGATCTTCACCCTGGAAGCGCACGAACAGCGCCACCCGTTCGAGGTATTCGACGTCCAGCAGGCGGCGGCGCAGGCCGAACCACGAGCGCAGCACTTCATGGCGATGGCCGCGACCACGGCTGAACAGCGTCAGCTCGGCGAAGTCCGACAGGCGGGTGTGCAGCTTGACGTGGAACACCGACTCGGCCTTGAGCGCCAGGGCGAGCTCCTCGCCAGCGATCGGCTGGTAGTTGGCGCGTGCGAGCAGCACGCGCAGCTCCGCGCTGAAGGCATCCGCGCCCGCCGCCGAGGCCGCCGAGGCCGGTGTCAGCGTCGCCAAACCGGCATTGGGATCGAGCGGAGCGTAGAGCTCCTTCAGGCGCTCGGCGTTGCGGTGGTATTCGACATGGAAGAGATCGCTGAGCGCGGCGCACAACCGCTGCACCTGCGCACGCTCCGCCGCCAGGGCCGGATGCTCCACCAGGTGGCTGATGAGCGCGCTCCTCGCGATCGGCAGGAAATGATCGGCACCGGGCATCACGACTCTTTTACAGGTTTACCAATGGAGGAAGAAGATCGTCGGGCAACCGGCGCGCGACCTACAGGCGTGCGCGGATCTGTTCACGGAAACGGCTGAAGAGGTACAGCGGATCCGCCGGGCCGGGGCCGGCCTCGGGATGGTACTGCACGCTGAACTGCGGCTTCACCGCGTGTTCGATGCCGGCACAGGTGTTGTCGTTGAGATTGACGTGGCTCATGCGCACCCCCGCCGGCAGGGATTCGGGATCGACCGCGAAGCCGTGGTTGTGGCTGGCGATCTCGACCGCGCCGTCGCTCAGGCGCTTGATCGGATGGTTCACGCCGCGATGGCCGAACTTGAGCTTGTAGGTCGAGGCACCGTAGGCGAGGGAGAGGATCTGATGACCGAGGCAGATGCCGAACAGCGGCACATCGGTCTTCACCAGTTCCTTGACCGTGCTGATGCCGCCAGTGACCGCGGCGGGATCCCCAGGGCCATTGGACAGGAAGAGGCCATCGGGCTTGAGCGCCATGATGTCCTTGGCCGAGTGGTTGGCCGGCACCACGGTGACCTTGAAGCCGCACGCCACCAGCAGGCGGAGGATGTTGCGCTTGATGCCGAAATCGATCGCCACTACGTGGGGTTGCCGCGGCAGGGGCTGGCCGGCGATCAACGAGCCGAAGCTCGCCGCCGCGCTGGTCTCGGTCCAGCTGTAGGGCTTTTTGGTGCCGACATCGCTGGCGAGGTCGAGTCCGGCCATCGAGGGCTGGTGCTTGGCGAGGGCGATCAGGTCGGCGTCGCTCTTGCTCTCGTCGGAGGAGAGCACCGCGTTGATGGTCCCCCCGACGCGCAGCTTGCGGGTGATGGCCCGCGTATCGACGTCGTCGATGGCGACGATGCCCGAACGGGTGAGGAAGGCGCCGAGCGATTCGACCGAGCGGAAGTTCGACGGCACGTCGCAGCACTGGCGCATGACGAAGCCGGCGGCCTGGATGCGGTCGCTTTCCATGTCGGCGGGGTTGATGCCGTAGTTGCCGATTTCCGGATAGGTCATGGTCACGATCTGGCCGCGATAGGACGGATCGCTGAGCACTTCCTGGTACCCGGTCATGCCGGAGTTGAACACCGCTTCGCCGCCGACCGTGCCACGGGCGCCGACGCTGCGCCCACGCAGCACGGTGCCGTCGGCAAAAGCGATGCGGGCAGGACTGGCTGCAACGGTGGGCATGGGCGAGACTCCAGACGCGGGGGAGGGCAAAAAAGCTTGGGGACGCTACGAAGGCCCTCCGGGCAGACAAGCCCGACCCCCTGGCCGCCTTCCACTCACCGACAGCCGATATTCACCACCGAGCTCACGGAGCGCACAGAGAAGAGCTGGTCTCCCTCGGTGGGCTCGGTGAGCTCGGTGGTGACTATCATCTCCCTCCCTACGGGGTCATTTTTCCGGCGGCCGTCCGGTCCCCAGCAATCCCCACAGCGCTTCCAGTGGCGCGTCGATCGCCATGCCGGCCTTGGCCGAGCCGTAGCCCCAGGCGAACGTCCGCAGCTGCAAGCGATGCCAGCCGGGCGTCAGCGTCGCCGGGACGCTGGTGGTGAGCCAGGCGTTGCCGACCTCCTTCTTGGCCATGCCGTCGAACAGCGTGGTGTCGTCGAGCGTGAGCCGCACCAGCGACTGCGGCATGCTGTGCACGATCAGGTGCACCTGGGTCGCGACCTCGGCCCGCACCCAGGCGGTGGCGAACCACACCTGCGCGCCGCCCTTGCCGAGTGCGAGGTGCGCATCCAGCTCCTCGATCTGCCGCGGTTGCCAGCGCACCTCACGCTCAGGTTTCCACCAGCCGGTGATCTGCTCGCCGCTGAACACCGCCTTGGCGTCGAAGGCACCCTGCTCCGGCGGATAGGTCGCCTTTTCAAAAAAGGCCCGCACCGCGTCCTTCATCGGGCCCGGCGGATCCCAACTGAACCGCTCCGCGCCTACGCCGCCGAAGGGACCGCAGACCATCCAGTTGCGCAGCACCAGGCCGCCGCTGGGCGCGGCGAACTCCGCCGGCGCCCAGGCGCCGGGATAGAGCCGCGCCTCGCTCGGCTCGTCGAAGGTCTCGCGGCTGGCCGAGCCATCGCTGTCGGCCCACCACAGCTTCTGGTGGCCGCCCAGGGTGACCTCGAAATCGACCGTGGTGCGCAACGCTGGCGACAGCACCGGGAGCCCTGGGATGGCGGCGCGCGGGATGGTGACGCTCACCACGTAGCCCTTGCCGTCGGCGTCCGGCCTGCCGCCGAGGACGGCGCCGGCGAGTTCGCCGACGTGGGCGAACTGCGCCTTGCCCACCGGCGTCTGGTAGGACGCGGGACTGGCGCCGGCGCCTGGCCAGTGCGGATGGAAGCCGATCGCTGCCGGTCGCGCCTTGCCGCCGTCATCGAACAGGCCGAGCACCACGCGCACGTCGCCCGGCCGGCCGTTCTTGTCGCCCCCCGGTTTGGCGGCGGGATCGCCCTGCAGGTAGAAGCTGACCGCGTCGCTGGCACGGTCGTGGGCGAAGACGCGCTCGATCGGCTTCAGCGCCCGCGGGCTGAAGGGGGCACCGGTACGCACGTGGAAGCGCAGGTGGAGGTGCTGCGGATCCCACAGGCAGCGGGCCTCGACCGCGCGCTCCTGGTCGGCTTTGAACACCACCGGCTCGCTCTGTTCCCAGCCGGTGAGCGAATCGTCGTGGGTGACGCCACCGAAGGCCGGCGCGAAGCGCGCGAGCCTGGCCGCACCGGCGCCACCGCGCAGCGCCAACGCGACCTCGGGCGGACTGGCGATCTGCGCCAAGGTGATCTCCACCTGCCCCTGCAGCGCCGCGAGCGTGCGCACCGGGTTGTCCTTGAGCGACCAGCCGACGCAGCGGAAGAGCAGCGGAGTGTCCTTGCCGACGCCGACGAAGATGCCGCCGTCCTTGGGATCGGCGTAGACCATGCCCGAGAAGAATTCTCCAGGGAGGTCGTAGATGCCCAGGCGGCTGCCGCCCGGCGGGAACAGCGTGTCGACGTAGAGGCCGTCCAGGTTGTACAGCAGCACGCCACAGCGGGTCTGGTCGATCACCGGCAGCAGGCCGTTGATCGGCGCGCGGATGTGCATGGCGCCCATGGTCTCGCCGGGCTGGACATTGCCGGTCACCGCCGCGCGGCCGACGCGCCAGCGCAGGCGCATGCCGCCCTTGCCGTCGGGGACGTAGGCGCAGACCTTCTCCTGCGCGGCGTGGTTGGCGCTGAAGTTGCGCCCACCGCGCGCGGTGATCCAGAAGCCCTGGTCCGGCGTGCCGTCGAGCTGCGCCCAGTCGCTGGTGTAGCGATCGGTGAGCTCGTTGGCGCCGTACAGCGCGGTGGCCTTGCCGGCGGCGATGGCCGCGAACACCGGGTCGCTGAAGAGCTTCTGCCACGGTCCGAACTCGGGGATGCCGCGCGCGTCGAGGCGCGTCATCGGCAGCCGCCAGGTATCGCGCCCCTCGTGGTTGATCGCGAGCAGTGCGAGGTCGTCGGCGACCTGCTCGCCGTGGTAGCGCAGGATGTTGCCTGGGCGGGTCATCGGCGTGTCGCGGAACTCGGCCTCTTGGACCTTCCCGTCGCCGTCCTGGTCGCGCCAGATGAAGTGCTGGGCCGGAGCCTTGTCCCTGGCCACCTGGACGATGCCGGCCGCCAGCTTCCAGCGTTCGCCGTCGAGTCGGTAGATCGCGTATTGGCCACGCGGACTGCAGGCCAGAAAGGGCTTGCCGCCGACGCGCACCATGCGCACGTGATCGTAGCCGGGCAGCAGCGGGTCGGTGCCGATCTCGGGCCACACCGCCTCGAGGGTGAAACGGCCGGTGGCGTAATCGATGCGGTAGCGGCTGAGCCAACCGCCGTGGCCGCCGATGTAGGCCTGCGACGCATCGGCAGGATCGACGGTCCAGCCGTCGTTGGCCTTGGTCTGCAGGCTGGGATATTCATTCAGCAACGCACCCTCGGCGCTCCATTCGCTGACTCGTGACGGCCCGTCGTACTCGACGATCAGCAGCCGGTCCTTGCCCTGCGCGTCGGTCCACGACGCCAGCTTCACCGGACGCATCAGGGTCTCGCGGTCGTAGGTGCCGGGCTTCTGCACGTCGAGGCGGCCGAAGCTGCGCAGGCGCTTGCCGTTGGCGGCGTACTGATGCACGCGGTTGGCCGCGGGTTCGCTGACGTAGATGCGTCCGCTGGCGTCGACGGTCAGGCCGCCGGGATCCATGCCAGGCAGAGCCAGGACCGGCTGCCACGTGCCCGCGGGCATGCCGTCCTTTAGCGTCACTGCGCTGACCGCGAAGCCGCCAGCGACGGCGTGCAGGCCGAACAGCCTGCCGCCGCGCGCCGCGAGACCGCGTGGGCGCGCCAGCGGGATGGTGGCGAGGACCTTGCCGCCTTCGCCGGCATGCACGGTGACCACGTCGACCGGCTCGGGTCCCTCCTCCAGCCAGTATTCGCCCTTGGGAATCAGCCTGCCGCGCTGGGCGACGAAGACGGTGGTGCTGCCGCCGTCTCGCCAGGCGGCCATGGCGGTGACATGGCCCTCGGGCGCGTAGCTGTTCTTGCGCATCGCGCGCGGACTGCTGCCGAAGTCCTTGCCGTCGGGACGGAAGACGTGGCAGCCGCCATCGGTCGACCAGCTCCACACCGTCTCGCCGTCGGTGCAAGCGCTGGAGCCGCCGCCGGCACCGCCGGAGGGGAACGAACGCAGGAACTGCGCCATGCCACGCGGCTTGCGCAGGTCGATCATCGGATTGCTGTGCCCGTTCTCGAGGTAGGAGTAGGAGAAGACCGCGATGCCCTCTGGGCTGACCGCGACGTCGCCGATCGGCGCGTTCACCGGATCCCCATGGAAGGGCTCGCCCTTCTTGCCCGCCTCCTCGGGCGATGGCAGCCAGTCGGACACGCCGCCGACGAAACGCGGGACCACCGAGTGGAACTGGCCATCGACGTCCCACTTCTGCGCCGGCATGCAGATGCCCTTGACCGCATAGGTCCCTGGCGGCACCGGCATGAAGTTGTCGTCGAGACCATTCCACATCTCGCTGAACTTTCCGCCGTTCTCGGCGGTGACGGTGCGCGGCACGCCGGCGGCGAACTGGCTGATGATCCAGTCGGGATTCTTCGCATCGACGATGGCCAGCGTCACGCGCCAGGTCTTGGTCGGCGAACCGTCGCTCGGCAGCGTATAGCTGACCGGGACGCCGACCGGCGCAGGATCAGCGGCGAGAGCGCCGGCGATGGCGCCGAGGCAGAGCAGGAGTCGGGTGAGGGTGGACATGGTCATCTCCAGGTCGGCGAGGTCATTCGAGGGTGAAGGTGCCCCAGCGCGCCGGCGCCAGCTCGGCCTCGCCTGGGACGTCATTGACCAGGTTGGTCGCCTGGTTGCTCCAGTAGCGGCGGGCCACCGTGGTGGTGCCGCCGGGATCGGCGGCGAGCACGCCGACGTCGCCGCTGATGACCAGGCCGGCCTTGGGCACGATGCCGAGGCGCGCCCACGGCACGCTCGCTTCGACCAGGAAGCCACCCGTGCAGGGCGCCACCGCCACCGCCGCGTCCGGCAGCAGCCCGGCGCGATCGAGGAAGATGGTGCGCGATGGCGAGCTGAAGCCTGCGCGCGCGACCGGCGGCGTGCCGGGCACCGCCTGTTCGTAGAGCACGCCCACCGGCTTGCCGTCGAGCGGCGCCACCAGCAGGCGCATGGCGGTGGCGCCAGCGATCATCAGGTCGACGCAGTCGCCGCTCTTGAACAGCAGGCGCGGATCCTGGCCGGCGTTGCGCATCGGCGCGTCGGCGCGCACCCGCCAGGCGAGATGCAAATGCCGGTCGTCCCACGCCAGGGCGACCCGTGCGTGCTGCTCGCCGATGGACAGGCCGTCGCTCAAGCGCGGCCAGTCGTCGCCCTTGCCATCGGCGACGATGCCGGCGCGGCGCGCGATGGTCGCCACCTTGGCCACCGCCGGCAGCGGCAGGGTGCGGTCGCGCTGCGCGCGTGCCGCCGCGACCTGCGCGGCATCGACGGTGAGCGCACCGCTGAAGCGGGCGATGGTGTCGAAGCCGGTGATCTCCAGCACGCGCGCATCGGTGCCACCGAGGGTCAACAGCACGCGGCCGTCGACGGTGCGGGTGAAATGGCCGCCGAAGGATTCGCCGCCCGCGGTGGTGCGGTCCATGTCCATGCCGCGGGCCGCGGTCAGCGGCGTCTCGAAATGGCCGCGGGTGTCCTTCAACAGCGCCTGGATCCACAAGCCATCCCAGGTGAAGAGGTAGTTCTCACCCAGATTGCCATTCAAGCTGAAGACCTCGTCCGCCGCGCCGCCGACCTCGGCGGTGCCGAGCACGGCGTTGGGACCGATGAGGTAGCCCGGCCGTGCCGCGGTGGCGGTGTGCGAGCCATGCACCGACAGGTGCCGGCTGGGATAGGTGAAGAGCACGTTGCCCGCGAGGTCGACGCCGGTCAGCGGCTTCATGTTGAGGAAGACCCGTCCCTTGGCGCCACCGCAGATCATCTCGAGGCTGCCGGTGAGGCTGGTGCCCGCGACCGGCACCACGCGAGGATTGCGGATGTCGTAGCGCGGCGCGCCGCAGGCGCTGTAGCCGCTGACCGGCAGTACGATGAGGGCGTTCTTCTGCTCGTCGACATAGACCAGCGTGCCGTCGCTGGTCGGCAGGTGCCCCCAGTAGCGGCCGCGCAGCGCGTAGTCGGCGAACACCAGCTCCGCCGCCTGCACCAGGCCATCGCCGTCGGCATCCGTCCAAGCGAAGGCCTGGCCCTCGTGGTCGGCGAACAGCGGGTCGGCGAAGGGGCCGCCCTCCTTGCGTGCGACGGTGGCGACGTGCGCCGCTGCACGCCACGCTCCGTTGCGTTGCAGCGCAACATTCATGTGCGTGGTGGCGTGCTCGTCGGCCATCGATCCCGGGACGTAGAGGTAGGTCGTACCGGCGCGTTCGACCACCCGCGCGCGGCTCTGCACCAGCGGCGGGAAGAGGTCGCCTGGAACGCCGCTCGGGGCGAAGCTCCAGGTCGGCATCCAGGTGCCGCGCGCCAGGTCGATGCGGAACACCGTGTCGCTGGTGAAGGCCATCGCCGGATTGTGCGGATTGATGGCGCCGGCGGCAGCGTAGCCGGTGGTGCCGTTGAGTTGCAGGGCGAGGCTGCCGTCGGCGCCCCACACGCTGGTGCGTTTGGGATTGGTGGTCTGCTCCACCACCCATACCCGCCCGCGGCCATCGACCGCGAGCTGCGCCGGATCGCGCATGCCCTGTTCGTCGAAGGCGCCGGAGAGCGGCCGGCCGCCGCGGCGACCGAGGGTGCGCGTGACGCGTCCATCGCCATCGATCACCGCCACGTCGTGGTCGCTGCCACGCCGGGTCACCAGCACGTCGCCGGCGGCGTCGGTGGCCAGCGCGTAGGCGTCGGCCCACTGCGCCGTGCCGATGACCACGGGATCGCCCGTGCCCAGGCGGTGCAGACGGTCGCCGGCCAGCACCACCCAGCCCGCGCCGGCCCAGGTGATGCCACGAGCGCCCGCCAGCGGCACGGTGCGCTTGACCGCGCCGGTGCTGCCGTCGAGCACGCGCACCAGGCCCTCGCGCTGCAGGCACACCGCGATCTCGCTTCCGTGCCAGGCGATGGCGCGCAGATTGATCGCGCGCTTCTCGACGCGCGCTCCGGGCTGCTCGGACACCAGCAGGTCGAGCACCGGCCTGCCCTCGGCGTCCTTCTGGTCCCAGGCGGCGTAGCGCCCACTGGCGAGGTCGACGCGGTAGACGAAGGAGCGCTTGTCCTCCTGCGCCACCCACAGGACCTTGCCGTCGGTAGCCAGCGCGGTGTGCAGGCCGAACTCCGAGTCGCGATTGGCCAAGCCCCAACGCCGGCGGCCGTCCTGATCGCAGCCGATGAGGTGCGGCCCGGCCTCCGCCCCAGGGCAGGCCAGCGCGATCATCCCGCCGCCGGCGGCGACGCCGGTGGGTGCCGAATGGTCGCCATAGAAGGCGCCACGGCCGTCGGGAGTGTTCCAGGTGGGATCCCCGGGGTTGGCGTAGGACATCACGTAGCTGGCATGGATGCCCTGGTGATGCAGCCCGCGCACCCGGTACGCACCCGCGGCCACCGCTTGGCCGTCATCGTCGAGGCCGTCCCAGCGTTCACTCTGCGCGCCGGCTTGGCGCGGCTCGGCGGCGATCAGGTTGCGCACGCGCTTGCCGCTGGCGTCGTCGATGGCGACGGTGACGCGCGCGTCTTTCGCCAACTCGTAACGCACTTCGATGGGCCCCTCGACGGGCACCGGCTTCAGCGCCGCCATCCACGACGGCGCGGGCAGTGCCAGGTTGCCCTTGGCCTCCAACCACACCGGGCCCCAGCTGTTGTGCGCGGTCCAGAAGAACTCGCGGCTGTTCGCCCCAGGGGCCAGGTTGTCGGCGTAGCGATGCAGCGGCCAATCGGTCTCGCCCCACAGCAGCTCGATACCGCAGGCGATGCGCTCGCCGGCGACGTAGGCCCGACCGCTGGTGATCAGCGCCCACGGCAGCTTGATCTCCTGCACATAGCCGCGCTGATCGGCAGCGATGCGGAAACCCATCTCGGCGCCGCCGTCGAGCTGCCAACCCTCGGTGCGCAGGAGGAGGCGCGCGCCGCCGCCAAAAGGTTCGCTCAGGCTCTTGCCGTAATCGATCTGTAGGCACGGCTCCTGCGTCGGTGCGAAACACCAGCCGGTGACATGGCAGATGCGATCGGTCTTCAGGCGCAGCTGCACGCTGTCGCCAGCCCAGCCCTTGCTCGCCGAAAAACGTGGATCGTGGCTGTTGCCCAGCGGCACGCGGTCGACCCAGTGGATGGCGACATAGAGCGCTTGCGCATCATGCATCATCGCCACGCGGGCGCTGTAGACCTCGCGCAGCTCGGCGACGTCGT
>JANPIY010000381.1:0-27264 GCA_031425255.1 Planctomycetota bacterium | reverse complement strand
GTTGCAGCCAGTCGGTGATGGCGGCTTTCGCCGCGTCCGAGCGCTGGCCGCTGAACTGCCCGCTGTCCACCAGCGTGCCGACCTCGGTGAAGGCCTCGGCCAGCGCGCCCGGCTGCTGGCCATCAGCAACGATGACCTGCTTGACCGCGATGCCGTATTTCTGCGCGAAGGCGAAGTCGCGAGTATCGTGTGCCGGCACCGCCATCACCGCGCCGGTGCCATAGTCGGCGACCACGAAGTTGGCGGCGTAGAGCGCCACGCGCTCACCATTGACCGGGTTGATGACGAAGGCGCCGGTCGCGACGCCCTTCTTCTCGGCGGTGTCGCCGGTGCGATCCTGGTTGCTGACCTGGCGCACCTCGGCCTTGAAGGCCTCGACCGCCGCACGGTGACTGGCCGGCACGATGCGCTCGAGCAGCGCGTGCTCCGGGGCGATCGAGACGAAGGTGACGCCGAAGATGGTGTCGGGCCGGGTCGTGAAGACCGTGATCTTCAAGTCCGGGTGGCCTTCGACGGCGAAGTCGATCTCGGCACCGACCGACTTGCCGATCCAGTTGCGTTGCTGCATCAATACGGCATCCGGCCAGCCCGGGAGATCGTAGGTCGACTGCAGCAGCTCCTCGGCGTAGTGCGTGATGCGCACGCTCCACTGCGGCAGCTCCTTCTGGATCACCGGTGCGCCGGTGCGCCAGCACTTGCCGTCGATCACCTGTTCGTTCGCCAGCACGGTGTTGAGACCGGTCGACCAATTCACCAGCGATGACTTGCGGTAGACCAGTCCCTTCTCGACCAGATCGAGGAAGATGTCCTGTTCGCGAGCTGCATAACCGGGATCCGAGCAGGCGAACTCACGCGACCACGCATAGCTGAAGCCCATGCGCTTGAGCTGACCGCGCATGTATGCGATGTTCTCATAGGTCCAGGTCTTGGGATGGGCGCCGCGTTCGATGGCCGCCTGCTCCGCTGGCAGACCGAAGGAATCCCATCCCATGGGGTGCAGCACGGCGAAGCCGCGCATACGCTTGTAACGCGCCACCGCGTCGCCGATGGAATAGTTGCGCACGTGCCCCATGTGCAGCTTGCCCGAGGGATACGGGAACATCTCCAGCACGTAGTAGCATTTCTCGCGCGGAAGGTCGTCGCGCACCTCGTGTGCCCGGGTGGCGTCCCAATGGGCCTGCCACGTCGGTTCGATGGTGGCGGGGTCATAGGCACGGAATGCGGGCTCGGTCTGCATAGGTCGGGCGGATGATGGGAGGAAGGCCCTGCGGGCAAGCTTCCCCCAGCTTTCCCAGCTGCGCACCCGGAGTGATGCGGGTGCGAAAAAGATCCCCGCCCGCTAGACCAGCTCCCGGCGGAGGCTATCGATGATCGCCACCAGGGCCTGGTGCCGACGGGCCCCCTCCGCCTGGGCGCTCGGCAGATGCATGCCGGCGGCCAGCTTCAACAGCTTGGCGTAACAGTGATCCAATGCCTGAGCCCTATCGTCGAGAGCCCGGTCGCTCGCCGCGAAGGGATCCACGTCGTGATAGAAACGCCCAGGGCGCTCAGGCCGTGACATGTACTGGGCACACGCCACCGTACGCAACAAGCCCACAGCCCCGATCGCATCCAGGCGATCAGCGTCCTGCAGAACCACGCCGAGGCTATTGGCGGGGGCAAGACCACGCGACCAGGAGGACGTCCGCACCGCTTCGCTGATGGCGCTGACCTCGGCACCGTCATAGCCCGCCGCGAGCAGCACATCCCCCGCCAGGGCTGCGGATCGTTCGCCGCCGAGAGCGCGATCTGGGCTGTCCTTGGGGACGAAGGCCAGGTCATGCACCAGGGCGGTGGCACCGGCCAGATCAGGGTCGGCGCGGCCTTCGACGGCCAGACGCAGCGACCAACGGTACACCCGAGCGATATGGAAACGATCGTGGGCGAGTTCGCCGGCTGGCAGGCGCGGTTCGACTACCCGCCAGACCAGGACGTGACGGGCGAACGCTGCATCGGGAAAGCCTGCCATCGTCGGCTGGGCGAGGTCACTCACTTGGCTACCTTCACCCATCGTGCGCTGGCGTAGCCACCACCCCCGGGTTCCGACAGCATCTTGGCGAACTCCACGAACTTGGTGCGATCGACGCCATAGACGCCGCGGTCGACTGCGCCGAAGACCAGCTCGATGCCACCATTGTCCGGCTTGCGCACGCCGAAGTATGGCTCCCATCCCGGCTGGGGATTCTTCAGGACGTGCTCGTTGAGCTCGCGCGCGCGCTGTTCGAAAGAATTGACGATCTCGATCGGCGAGTTTGGGCGGCTTTCGAGGATATAGATCCAATCGCCGAGACGTTTCGCAGGTGGCGCGGTCTGGGGCACTTCACGACTGCCGGCCGGTCCGGCTGCCAACCCGGCACCGGCGCTGGGGCGCCACTGCTGGCCGAGAACGAACATGACCGCCATCGAGATAAGCCACATCACCACCAGCAGCATCGCCAGATCACCACTCAATTGGAGGACGTAGCGATTGCCACCAGGCCCCAGGCGGGAGGCACCGACGCCAGCGAAGGGTTGCCCGGGTGACGTGGTCGAGAGGACCGGGATCCCACCAGTCGGCAGGGCTTGCGACAACGGCTGGAGGTTGAGCGGAGCGGGAGGTTGGCCCGGCGGAAGTGGTTCACCACCATCTGCGGGATTGCCGTTCTGCTCCGTGATGCGTCTTTGCACCTGCTGGAGCGTGGAATAAACTTGGTCAGTCCGACGCCGGAACATGGTTGGCAAACCCCCGTGGTATGACCGATCATCCTGGTGCCCGCGATCGGTGCCTTGGGCACCCGCACCGCCACTACACGCGACCGTCGGCAGCATGGTCGGCGCTCCGCCAACTCCAGCCCCTTCCCCGAACGCACCACGTCCGCATGGATCCCACCACACTTTTCCTCGTCCTCCAACCGGCTCCCGTCGTTGTCGACCGTCAGGCGGTCACCTGGCGGGGCTCCCTGGTACCGTTGGTCCTGCCGCTGGATGGGCTGTCCGCATCAACGCGTGCTCAGATCCTGCTGGCGCACGAGGGTACACCGCTCGATGTCCGGGTGAATGCCGCCCTCGACGCGGGTTTGACCGACGCCACGTGGGCCCTGGTCATCCGCAATTCCGCTCAGAAAACCCGTTCGGCCAGCGTCGATCTGGTGCTGTCACTGTGGGCGGCTCGTGAACAAGCCCGTCTCGCTCTGCCAGCGACCCGTGACCCTTGGCTGTTGCTGACCGCCAATGGCCGGCCCCCTCCCGGTCTCGAACCCGCCATCGCCATGAATACCACACGCGAGATGTTGAGTGGGCTGAGTTGGCCGCGCTGGTCCGGTCCCCTGGTGCTGATTTTCGGCGATCTCGCTGATAAAGACCCGATTCCCGGTCGCAGCCGCCTGGTCCGTCCGGCCCTGCCGATGGTGCGGGTCGGCGAGCAGACCGGCATGACCCGCAGCGAAGCCGTGTGCCTCGCGATTACCGATCTCGCTCTCGACCTGGAAGCTCCTCCCGCTGCGGGGTGGCCGGCCTGGCTGCGCGTGGGACTAGGCGAAGTGGTCAAGGCCAAGATGCGGGGCGAGGGCCCGAGCCCCCTTAAGATGCTCGGTCTGCGTCAGCGCGCTGGAGTTGGAGCGATCGCCGAGTTGCTGCTGGCAACCAAGCCGAATGCCGAGCTGGCTGGCGCCATCTGCGCGCCTCTCGTGCATACACGTCGGCGCCACCTGCTGGGCAATCTGCTCGACCTGCTGCGGGGCGGCGCACAATCCACCGGCGCACTCCAGGTCGCCTACGGGATGACTTTGCAGCAGCTGACCGAGGAACGGTAACACGGCTCGGTGATCTGGGGCTCACTGCTCCCAGGAGGACTTCCGCCAGCCGCGCGCGAAAGGTGCTCTGACATGGCTTGCCCAGAAAGTGCGGGTCCGGGGCGGCCGAGCCTCGGGGGGGCGTAGCGGGCAGAGTCCGCGAACAACGATCCCCCGAGCTCGCCTGCGCGAGCGAGCGGGGACCAGGCTTGGTTTCGCGCAGCGAAACACCCCGGCTTAGCCGGGGTCTCCTGCGGAAATCCGCTGCGGGATTTCCGCAAGAGCAAATCGCAGCCTACAGCGCGTAGATCCGATCGCAGAGCTCCTTGAAGCGTCCACCGACGACGTCCATCTGTTCGCGCGGCACGTGGCCGATCTCACGCCAGCGGCGTTGCAGTTCCTTGATCTCATCCTTGAACCAGCGGGCGTTCTCATGAGCGAGAATCTCCTCGGCCTCGGTGATCAAGGACTGCTTCTTGGCCAGGTTGTCCTGGCGCTCTTTCTCAAGTGCGTCGAGATGGCTCTTGAGGGTCGCGTAGACCCGATCGCAGGCAGTGCGAAAGCGTGACCAGATCGCCTCGACCTGTTCGCGTGGTACATGTCCGATGAGCTTCCACTTGGCCTGGATATCTTTTATCTCGCGCAGGCGCTCGCTTTCGCTGCGCACACGTGCCTCCTCACCAGCCGCAAGGGCTTCGCAGTCTTTGGCGAGTGTTTCTGCCGCCAGGCACAAGGCCTCCTTGAGCTGGAGGTTTGCGCTCTGCTCCTGGAAACGGGAATCGATTTCGGCGCGGTGCTTGCCAAAGAAGGTGTCACCCGCGGCGCGGAAACGCGTCCACAGCTCCTGGTCGTTTTCGCGCGGAACCGGGCCAACCACCTTCCATTCCTGCTGCAACACCTTCATGCGCTCGGCACCGGTGCGCTTGGCCATCACATCCGCCGGGCTACCGGCTAGGCCGATGGGAGTCGCGTTGGCAATGGCTTCTGCTTCATCAACCAATGCACGCTTGCGCTCCAGGTTGACCAGCCGCTGAGCATCGAGTTCGGCAAAGTAGGGTTTGATGCGCTCGTAGACGACATCGCAGGCGGCTTTGAAGCGCTGCCAGGTGGCCTCACGACGATCCCCAGGCAGTGGCCCAAGGTTCCGCCATCCCGCCTGGAGCTGTTTGATCGCACTAGCGACCTGCGCGAGATCCTCCACCGCGGCCAGCGCCTCGACTTGTGCGATAAGAGCATCGGCATTGCCAAGATTGGCGAAACGCGCCCAGTCTTCGGCTTCGATCAACGCCTTGAGCGGGGCGAAGGCGGTATCGCAGGCGGTACGGAAGCGGTCACGCAGTCCCGCGACCTGGTCCGGTCGCACCGCCCCGACCGCTTTCCAACGCTGCTGCAGTTCCTTGAGATGAGCGAAACGCCCCTGGCGTTCTTGCTCCGTCGGCGGCTGCAGGGCGAGCGTTTCGGCTTCGGTCACCAGCTTGGCGAGTTCACCGAGCCGATCCTTGGTTCGTTCATCGCGTTCGGCGCGCGCTGCCCGGCCCGCATCCTTGAAACGGGCGTAGGCATCGAGGAAACGTGTGCGCAGCGGATGCTGCATCGGCAGATCGACCACCAGGTGGTCCCAGCGTTTGTGCAGCACCCGGTAACGATCACGCGCGTCGAGGCGACGATCCGAGGTCGCGAGTTCTTCGGCCTCGGCGATCAGGATTTCGAGTTCTGCGAGCTCGGCCTCGGGGAGTACCACCACTCGTGGCGCCATGCTGGCCTGGGCGGTGATGGTGGCAGGCGCAGTCGCGCACAACCGTGCGAGCTCGGCCTGGAAGCGAGCGGCGAATGCCTGGCGTTCCTGCATCGAGACCGTCGGCAGCGCATGCCAGCGGGCCTCCCACTGTGCCCGTTGGGCGATGGCCGCCGACTCGATGACCGGCTCAGCGGCAGCCAGTTCCGTGAGCATCCCCTCGTAGGCGGCGAGAGCCGCGTGATGCTGCGCGGCAACTTCCTCGCGACGGCGCGCCAGATCCCGTTGTGCCCGATCGATGCGTTCGACCGACGATTTGGCCTCGTCATCCAATGACACTTCATACTGGGCGAGGACAGCCGTCCGGCGCACTACGATGGCACGGAGCTCGTCGGCAGCGCGGTCGAAGTCATTCGATAAAGCCCAACGCGCTGCTTCCGCCACGAGAGGCTCGAGCGCCTTGCGTCGAGCGCGGCGGTTCTGCTCCGGTGACGGTTTAGCCGCTTCATTGTCCAAGGCCTGAACCCGCGCGATCGCAGCGACGCGCACCGCCTCCACCTTGGCTTTGCGTGCGACGTCCTTGAGCAGGTTGCGCTTGTCCAGACGGGCGACGGCTTCGCCGGCAAAAGTCCCGCTCGCATCCTGCACCGCGATCAGCGCCAGCGTCGCGGCACCGATCTCAGGCTGCGCCAGCAAGCGATCGAAGGCGGCGCGTCGGACGGCCTGGTCTTTGGCCTCCAGGACCAATTCGGCGAGGGATTTCTGATCGTTGATGGTGGTCAGGATCACCGAACACGCCGCCAGCGTCCGTTCGCGCGCCAGCTTGACCGCGACTGTGGCGAGGCGTTCGCGCGCAACCCGGACCACGTCACTATCGTTGACCGTGAGCAGGCCTTCGAGGCGCGCCTGTTCATTCACCCGGCGGGCGGCAGCCGCCCGCACCCGTGCATCGGGATCGTTCATCGCCAAGCCGGCAAAGACCGCCTGCTGGTCATAGGTCAACTCATTGATCGCTGCCAAGCGCACTTCCGCGTCGACATGTTTCCATTGGGGCTTGCGCCATCCGAGAAATCCCACGTGCCACTCCTTCGTTGATGCGTCGATGAACCGCCCCTCTCAGGAGCGGGAGCGCTGTTATGTGGGCATTCTCGCCGGCTCAACCCTCAGCCGCCCCCCTCAACGCCAAACCCCTCCGCGAAGCGGAGGGGTTTGGGAAACCAGCGATGCTGGACGATTGACGTCGGCTGATGGAGCTACTTGCCGCCGCCAACCTGTTTGTAGCGGTAGTAGACTTCCAGGCTCAAGCAGCAGTACGCGGTGCTGAGCACGCGACCAGTGTCGTAACCGTGGAAGACCGTGCCTTCGAAGTCCCAACTGCCATCGAAGCAGCCGTCACCTTTGCGCTGCGCATTGACCAGGAGGTCGCGCACACTGTTGTTCCACTGATCCCAGCGTTTGCCACCAGCCTGGAAGACCGCCAGGGTGTTGTAGTACATGTAGTACGTATTGCAGGGATACTTGGCCGGGAACTGGTACTTCATGATGTAGTTGCAGAGCGTCTCCAGCATGATGTCGCCGGCGTGGTGTCCGAGGAAGACGGCGGCCAGGGCGCCGACCGGAGCCATCTCATGATGGCCGCTGCCCGGAGCACCGACCTGAACCTTGTCGGTGGTGGCATCCCAGACGTAGGCGAAGGTCGAGATATCCGCATACGGGTCGGTGAGCTTCTTGAAGTCGGGATTCGAGGCCTCCCAGCTGCGCTGCAGCCACTTCTTGGCGCCATCCATCGCGCTGCCGACATTCAGGCCGCCGGCCAAGCCGCTCTTGAGCGCCATGATCGCCCAGCCGGTTACCGAGGAATCATTCCGTTCTGGCTTGGGATCCGTGTAGTCCCATCCCAGGCCGTTATAGGCGGCATCGCCTTTGGAGTCCTTGGCCTGGCGGGCGAGCAGGACGTTGATGCCCTTCTGCGCCGGCTGCTTGAGGTCGGCATCGTTGGTCATCGCGTAGGCTTCAGCCAGCGCCATGGTGGCGACGCCGTGCTCGTAGTTGCGCGGCCCGAGGTTGCCTTCGGCGGTCTGGATCGAGCGCAGGTATTCGAGGCCTTTCTCGACGGTGGTCTTGTACTTGTTCGGCGTCTTGTGGTCGTAACCCGCTCCCAGGAAGCAAAGCACCGCGTAGCCGGTCATGGCGACGTTGGCATCGCTGGCGCCCTGACCTTTGCCGGGTTCACACTTGGGAGTCTCAGTGCAATTGACGGGATACTTTTCTGCATCCCACATGCCGTTCGGACTCTGATGGCGCTTGAACCAGCGCAGCGCCGCGTCGACCGCGCTCTCGCTGGCACGGGTGCCGCCGCCCTTGGCGAGCGCCCGACGCTTACCGCCGCCGCTACGACTGCCGAACATGCCGGCTGAACCGCCGCCAGCACCGATCGCCATGAAAGCGCCGGTGGAGCCGGTCTCCGAACTGGCAACCGCTTCTTCGCGGCCCTTGTTCATCTCGGCTTCGTTCTCGTCCTCGGAGGTGGTCTTCTCTTCGAGCGGGACGTCGAGCTGGTTGATGGGTGCCGCGACGTTAGCTTCGCTGGCGACATTGATCTCGACGGTGGCTTCAAGCTGGCGGTCGAGTTCCTTCTTCTCCTCCTTCTTGGGCGGAGGATCGATGGTGGTGACCTTCATCGGCGGAAGCTCGACTTCCTCCTGCGTCGTGGCCCACACGGCGTAATAGAAGATCAGCGCGAAAAGGCTATGGACGCCGATGCTGATGAACCAGCCTGGCGCGCCTGATGGCTCCTTCTCCTCTTCCTCGCCCTCTTCCAGCAGTTCCTCGTTGAGGTTCTCGGGATCCTGATCTTCAAATTCCTCGCGGGCCATGACTGCTCCTCCTGATGTTGGACCGATAAACGGTGGTCCGGTGGGGCGGTTCACTCGGGATGCCGCCATGGGTTGCCGTCCGAAAATGGTGTTTCACACAAGGTGACACCGGTCGAATGGCAGGCGGGGAGCGTAGATCTCGGATTCACGGCTGCTGCCGATGAATGCGACAGCGGCCATCACGAGTGTGAGATGGAGCGGCAAAACGGCACTCTCAGGTGGTCGAGCCGGTCAGCTGCAAATCATCCCCGTGGCGTACACAAGTCTCAAATTTGCAGTGGTTTATGTAGCCGCCATGCAATGGGACGAGACCGGGCACATACCTCGTGAGTTGAATGCCGTTTTCATTTCTTACGGAGCACCATGCCGACTTAAAAAACCAACACCCAGGCGTCGCCTGGGTGTTGGATGAATGCCTGTCGGCAGACTCGGTGCGGACTTAGACGCCCTTCATGCTCAACCCGATCTTGCGGGTCTCGAGATCGACATTGAGGATCTTCACCTTCACGTCTTGACCGACCTGCAGGGCCTCTTCCGGGTTTGCGACGGGCTTGTCGTCCATCTCGGAGATGTGCAGCAGGCCTTCGAGACCGTTGAGGATCTCGACGAACACGCCGAAGTTGGTGATCTTGGTGACTTTGCCGTCGACCACGACGCCCTTCTTCAACTTGTCCGGGATCTCGGTGATCCAGGGATCTTCGGTCATCTGCTTCATGCCGAGGCTGATGCGTTGGCGTTCCTTGTCGACCTCGAGGATCACTGCTTCGATCACATCGCCCTTGTTCACTTCTGGGCTCGGATGCGTGAGCTTCTTGGTCCAGGAGATATCGTTGACGTGCAGCAGGCCTTCGACGCCGGCTTCGATCTCGACGAATGCACCGTAGTTGGTGGTGTTCTTGACGGTGCCCTTGACCTTGGTGCCGACCGGGAAGCGATCCTTGATGGTATCCCAGGGATTGTTCTCGGCCTGCTTCATACCCAGCGAGATCTCCTGCTTGTCGTGATTGATCTCGAGGATCATCACTTGGACCTTGTCGCCGGTCTTGACCACCTCGTTGGGGTGGGCGACCTGCTTGGTCCAGCTCATCTCGCTGACGTGGACCAGGCCCTCGATGCCGTCTTCGAGACGGACGAATGCACCGTAGGTCATGAGATTGACGACTTCGCCCTTATGCACACCGCCGATGGGGTAGCGCTCGGAGATGTCTTCCCAGGGATTCTTGGCCTTCTGCTTGAGGCCGAGGCTGATGCGGTTGCGTTCCGCGTCGTAGTCGAGCACCACCACGTCGATCTTCTGACCGATGTGGACCACTTCGCTGGGGTGGTTGACGCGACCCCACGACATGTCGGTGATGTGCAGCAGGCCGTCGAGGCCGCCGAGGTCGATGAACGCACCGAAGTCGGTGATGTTCTTGACCTGGCCTTCGCGCAGATCGCCGACGTGCAGTTCCTTGACCAGGTTCTCGCGGTTGCGCTTGCGCTCTTCTTCGAGGACCTTGCGGCGGCTGACGACGATGTTCTTCCGCTCGGCATCGATCTTGATGATCTCGGCTTCGACGATCTGGCCGATGTACTCGCCGACGTCCGGGGCGCGGCGCAGGTCGACCTGCGAGGCGGGCAGGAACACGGGGACGCCGATGTCGACCAGCAGGCCGCCCTTGATCTTGCGCAGGACTTTGCCGCGCACGACGTCGCCTTCCTTGTTGTCGCCGAGGACTTTGAACCAGCCGATTTCGAGATCGGCCTGACGCTTCGACAGGCTCATCTCGCCGTTGGGCATGATCTCGACGATCATCACCTGGCACTTGTTGCCGACCTTGGCTTCCTCTTCGGTGAACTCTTCGCGGGAGACGTAGCCCTCGCTCTTGTAGCCGATATCGATGACCACGTCGTCGCCGTGCTCGCCGACGATGAAGCCGGTGACGATGGCGCGCAGTTCGAAGCGATTCTTGTCGCCCTCCAGGCTGGAGAGCAGGGACTTCTCGTACTCGACGCCGAGGCAGGCTTCGAGTTCGGTGGCCATCAGGGCGTCATCGACGACACAGATGCGTTCAAGGCGTGCAGACATGCTGGTGCTTTCGTTCTTCAACCACGCGCCCGGTCATCCGTTCGCCGCCAGTCGCTGTCGTTGGACGGCGCGGGGCTCGGGAGCAGGCGGTGGGGTTGCGGCCTCAAGGGCCTGAGTGTCCACCAGATCGCCAAGGGACCATCCCTGGGAGAAACCGATGAAGGGGCGGCAGCCTAGGGCGAAGCGCCTGGTGTCAAATGAATGCGTGGGGGTTCTCGGCCACTCACCTCAACGCACCTGAAGACATGGGATCCTCCAGAGAGAACCTACGCATGCAGCCGCCGGCTCCATGAAATGGCACCCCGAGCGACAGACCATTCAACGGACGAAGAACCCCCGGAGGACATTGAACACATCCTGCGGCACCCTCGCCTGATGGAGAGCCGCGAAGGCATCCTCGTCGAGCACCAGTTGCGCCAGTTCGCGATAAACCGCCAGATAGGTACGATCGTCGTAAGGCGGGCTGGCCAGGAGGAAGAACAGCTTGGTCGGCCCACCGTCCAGGCTGTCGAACGGAACGCCCTCGCCCGCAGCGCGGGCGAAACCCATGACGAAGGCCCTCACTTGCAAGGTACGCACATGGGGGATGGCGATCCCTGGGGCAAGGGCTGTAGTCGCTTTGCGTTCGCGATTGGTGAGGTCGCGCAGGAACTTCGAGCGATTGACCACCAGGCCGCTGCGATCGAAGAGGTCCGCCAGTTCGACCAGGACCCGTTCCTTGTCTTTGTGTTGGCGCTTATCCCGCTGGACGTCGCTCTCGCCTTCCACGGGATCGCTGACCCTGGTGTCGAGGTCGAGCTTGATGCATTCCGGATGGAGGAAGCGCAGGACGTTCACGGACGTGCCGCCCTCATGGGGCCTTGGGTTTGGGAGGCTGGGCTCCTGGATTCACCGGTGCCGGGACCTGCACGGGGGTGTCGAGGTTGGGGGTGCCGTAGCCGCGGGCATCGGGACCGAAGTTCGATTTGACCAGACGTCCCTGTTCATCGAAGTCGATGGTGATCAGGCTGCTCTCGTACCACCAGGCATAGGCGTCGAGATCCAGATCCTTCTTACCCTGCGCCTTCCCCGCGCCGGTCGCATCTGGTTTCTCGACCTTATCCAGCTCGCCAGTGAGGGGGATGGGTTTGCGTCCAAGGCCCGCGGGAAGTTTTTCAACTCCTGCAGCGGCAGGACGGCAACGAAGCTCGATGCGGGCGATGTGCGGATTGGCGATCCCTCCGGGCACCACCTCACCGATCACCGTCAGTTCGGCCTCCTCGGCGCGGCCGTGAACTGGTACCCAACCATTCGCCGTATGGAGATCACCAGCGAACTCACCCAGTTTGTGCAACAGCACGCGGAAACGCACATGGGCTTTGTCCTTGGGGTCCAGCGGCTGACGGATGATCTCCACCTCGCGCGGTCTGATCAGTCCGCGGAAGGGGATCTGCGGCAGCTTGCTGGCACGGGTATCGAACACCACATGGCCGGGTTCCTCAGCGTCGGGGCCAGAAGCGATTAGCGCGTGATCCAGGGTCGGACGTTTGAGCCCAAGGATCTTCGATTGCCAGTAGTGCACGTGATCGCACAGCACCAAGGCCTCTTCGTATCCGAGGCGTACGCCACCCAGCAACGTGCTCGGCTCCAGCTCGTTGAAGCTCATGGTGCCTCCCTGATTCGCGGCGACGCTGATGAGCGCGGGCTGCAAGGCGAGGTTGTCTGGCTTCACCTCAGGAGCGTTGGCATCGCTCGTCGCAGGTGGGGCGACGGGGGGCGACGGCGTCACCGGAGCCTCGCCGGCTCGCGCTGCGGCCGCCACTGCGAATAAACACGCTAGCAGTACGAGCATTCGCACTGTTCGGCTCCGGGACTGAGGATGGGGGGGATGGTGAGGTGAATGAGTGAAAACGGTCAAGTCGCTGGCAGACCCGGAGCGCCGCGGCTGTCACCGACGGCAGCCGGAGAAACCACATCGCCATCCAGGGCCAGATGCTCGACTTTTTCTTTGAGCAGGCGACCGACCTTGAACTTCACCACCACGCGGCTTTTGACCGGGACCTTTTCCAAGGTCTTGGGGTTGAGGGCGGTACGAGCCTTGCGAGTGACCGTCTCGAAGACTCCGAAGTCGCGGAACTCGAGCCGGTTGCCGCGCGACAGCTCTTCGACCACCTCGTCAAGGAAGGCCTGGACCACCTGCAAGGTCTGTACTTGTCCCAGGCTCAAACGCTCGGCTATCCGCTCGGCAATGGTGCGCTTGGCGATGGTCTCGCGTGACATGACGGCTCCTCATGCAGTAGCTACTGGCGCGGCTTATAAGCCCTTGCAGGCGCCAGAGCAAGGTGAACCTGGACGAGCCGTTGGCGTTTGCGTGGGTGGTCCTTTAGGCTCGCTGCGACACCCCCAAACCGACACCCGACACCGTCAGCCCGCCCAGGTCGCCATGCCCACCCCCGCCGAAATCGCCCGCCTGACCACCTCCATCGCGGGGGTGTACCGCGGTGCGAAAGAGACCATCGAACTGGTCATGGTCGCTTTCCTCGCCGGTGGACACGTCCTCATCGAAGACATTCCGGGTGTCGGTAAAACCACGCTCGCCAAGGCTTTAGCGATGAGCATCGGAGGCTCGTTCCGACGCCTGCAGTGTACCCCGGATCTCATGCCGGCGGATGTTACCGGGGTCTCCGTCTATGATGAACGCGATCGCACCTTCACCTTCCATCCCGGTCCGGTGTTCTGTGACGTGTTGCTGGCTGACGAGCTGAACCGCACCCCGCCACGCACGCAGTCGGCCTTGCTGGAGGCTCTCAGCGAAGGCCAGGTGACCGTCGAAGGTAATGCCAAACGGCTGTCCTCGCAGTTCTTCTGCGTAGCGACCCAAAATCCGCTCGACCATGTCGGCACATACGCGCTGCCGGATAGCCAGCGTGACCGTTTCCTCCTCGCCTTCCGCCTCGGCTATCCCGAACTGGGCGCCGAACTGGACCTGCTGGGACATGATGGAGCGGAGGCTGATCTCGCGCGGCTGACCCCGGTGTTCGACAACGCCACCATCACCCGCCTGCGCACCTTGACCCGCAACGTCAAGGTCGAGGACAGCGTGCGGCGCTATCTGCTCGATCTGGTGCGAGCCACCCGCCAAGCCAAGGGGCTGATCCAAGGTGCCAGCCCGCGGGCCGGCCTGGGCCTGCAACGCGCAGCGCAGGCACGGGCGATGATCCACGGTCGCGATTTCGTGATTCCTGAAGACATCCAGGGTCTGGCGGCGGCGGCGCTCTCACACCGGGTCTGTGCCCGTGCCGGCCAGCAGGCCGAAACGGTCATCCATGGACTCCTCGAGACCGTGCCGGTGCCCAGGTGATGAGCGCACCGGCGGCGGCGAAAGTCGAGGCCACGATGGCGGGAGCGGCAGCGCGCTCGCGTTTCACCCTGTTGGGCTGGTTGGTCCTGGCTGAGGCCGCCTTGCTGGCCGCGACCATGTTCATCCCGAGCGTCCAGCCCAAACCCCTCGGCGCCGCCCTCGGACTCGGTCTCGTCGTCGCACTCGCACTCGCCGTGTGGCGTACTCCCCGCTCGCTGACCGGCGTGCGTGGGACCTGGATGCTGCCGTCGATCGCGCATGCCGGTGAGGAGGTCACCGTCGGCGCCTCGCTCAGCGCCAGCCACGGCGCCCCGCCGCTGGTCCTCGAGGCCTGGCAACCCCTGGTCCGTCGCCACGAGGTGATGGCTCGTCTCACCGGCCTCGATGGGATGCCGACGCGTCCGTCCTGGGCCACGCGATTCCCGCGGCGTGGGCTGAACCGCCTGCCACCGCTGATGGTGCGTACGGAACAGCCCTTCGGCCTGGTATCGGCCGGCATCGAGGTCGGGCCCGCCACCGAGCTGCTGGTACTGCCTGCGCTCGGGCGCATCCGCAAGGAGTTGCGCACCCGCCTCAACCGCTGGCTGGAGGCACAGGCGATCACCAACGAGATCGGCGACGATGAACTTGCCCGCCTGCGCGACTATCGTCCTGGAGATCATCCGCACCGCATCCATTGGAAGGCCAGCGCCCGCCACCGCACGCTCCTGGTCGCCGAGCGCCATGCTCCCGGTTGCCGTCGTCTGGCCCTGGTGGTCGATACCAGCGCGGGCGCCGATGCGCGCAAACTCGAACGCCTGATCTGCGTGGCCGCGACGCTGGTCGATCATTTCACCGGCGAAGGCTGGGTGCTCAGCCTGCATGGCCACTTCGCACCTCTCGGAGCGGAAGGCTCGCGCCAGCGCCTGCTGGAGACCCTCGCCCTCGCCGGTGCCGCCAATGGCGACCTGATCGGCACCATCCCCACGCATCGCACGGCGGTGATCCTGGCGCTGCATCCACCCGATGTCGCTGGCCTGCTGCCCAAGCCGTTGGTGCTATCGCTTGCCGAATGCGAGCAGCTGGTGTGGTTGCCGAGGCGGGTGCGGTGATAATGTCCAAGCCCAGCACCAGCATGTGCCAGCGGCCCACACCGGATGATCGACGGGGGAGATCATGACTCCGCTCTCCATCACCCACCTCGGGTTCTTCGCCGTGATCGCGCTCTATCTGTGCGCCTTCCACAACGCGGGCCAGGCCACGGTGATCGCCTTGTTCCTCATCGGGATCACGGCTGAGCTCCTACCCCGTGCACTGCGCCGGATCTTCCTGCCGGAAATGCTGCTAATCGTCGGCATCATCGGCTGTTGGCTGTGGTTGTTGCCGCGCGAACAAGCCGAGGCGCTGCACGCCGCCGCCGGTATGGCCATCAGTTACTGGCTGCTGGTTCCCAGCCGACTGGGCATGTTGCGCTGGGTGCTCAGTCTGGCGATCGTCGAACTCCTGCTGCAATCGCGCACCAGCGCGGTGGCCATGTCATCGCTAGTCTGTGTGCCGATCGGACTCGCCGCCCTCGGCATCGACAGCTGGCTGTGCCAGGCCCTCCCCGCCCGCGCCAGTTCGCGGCTGAAAGCCCAAGCTGGAGCCTCCCTGATCCGCTGGGCGCTAGTGCCGACGGCGCTCGCGGTGGTGAGCGCGATCGGCGTCGGCTCGTGGGTGGTGAACGAGACCGCCCACCACCATGCGCTCCAGCTGGCCGCGGAGAACGGCACCAGCAAACGGCAACGTCCGGCGACCGTGATCGGCCTGGAAGATAGTTTGACGATCGGTCAGCACGAGTCGGTGGATCGTGACCCCAGGGTGGCGGCGAGATTGTCATGGGACACCGGCCCCGATCCCTCCGGCACGGTCTACCTCCGGGCGATGGCGCTGTCGGGCCTGGTGCTGAACGGCTCGACCCTGGCGTGGCAACCGGATCGTGCCGGCACCTTACAACCGGCACCGCCGGCGACCCATCAACCGACGCGCTGGGCGCGGGTGCTGCGCATGCCCACCCGCGACGACGTGGTGCTACGCCCGGATGGTGGCGATGCGGTGGATCTCGATGGCCTGGTGAGCGATCACGACGGCAATCTCTACCGGCCACGGCTGGGTGAAGCGTTGCGCAGCTACCGGGCCGACTTCGACGATGGCCAGCTGGTAGCCGATGCGGCGACCCTGGAACAATACCGGGTGCTGGATCCGCGACTGGACACCCTGCCCTGGGCGGAAATCGAGGACACCCGCTGGCGCACCGTCAGCCCGGAACGGGCCGCGGTGCTCATCCGTGAGCGGCTGCATGAGCGCTGCCACTACGACCTCGAGAAGCTGCCCACGCCCGCGCCTGGCGATGCCGGCGTCATCCGCGGGTTCCTGTTCGGTCGCAGCGAAGCCGAGCGTCGGGGCCATTGCCAATATTTCGCCACCGCAGCCGTGCTGCTGCTGCGACGGGCGGGCCACACCGCACGCTGCGTGGTCGGTTTCGCCAGCGAGGAGATTGATGACCGTGGCGTGGTCTTCCGCGGGCTGCACGCCCACGCCTGGACCGAACTCGTGAATGCGCAGGGACGGTGGCAACGTTTCGATCCGACGCCCTCGACGCGCAACACGCGCATATTCGAAGGCCTACCCGCCTTCGATCAGGATCATCGCGATCTCACACGGGAGGAGGCCCAGCCGCAGGAACTACCAGCGGTCGCCATCGGCACGGATGCGACCGTCGCCGCCCTGGCTCGTCGCTGGTGGCCTGCCTGGCTGCCGCTGGTGCTCATCGCACTCCTCGGATTGGTGATCCTGCAGCGCCGGCGCAGGGGAACGGTGCCGGTCGACCCGCGGCTAGCGGAACTCCAACGCCGCAATGACGATCTGGTGCGACTAGCAGTCTCGCTGGGAGTGCCGGTCAGCCCCGCGACCACGCTCAGCGAGGTGGCAACCGAGCTCGAACGACGCACCGGCGTTGATCTGCACCGTCATCTCGACGCGCATCTGGCCGCGCGTTACGGCAATGGACCGGTGCCGGTCCCCTGGCCGATGGACCAGTTGCGCCAGGGCGCTCGTCTACGCACCTCCGTTATAAAAAAATGATGGCCATCAGCGGCGCGGTTCCGGCTCCAGCAGGCCCGCCGGGAACACCATCTCCGGGACGGTCGCTACCAGGACGTTGCTGACGATACGCTGGTTGTCACCACGCTTGACCGACACCACCCGCACGAAGGCGGCACCGCGTTGGCAGGGCACGACGAAATACGCGATCTCGCTGCGCGAGCCGTAGAGCCGTACCGCAACCTCCTCCACCGCCTGCGGATTGCCGACCACGGTGAAGGCATCACCGAATGCCTTCATCACCGCAGCGAGCTGGTCCTCCATGGCGCCGTCGGCCACCAGCAGGCGCGCACCGCGTTCGAGCGGCTCCGGCGTCCCCGGCACCTGATTCGAGGCCATGGCGGTGATCGCTTCGCGCAGGCGACGGTCGATCATGCTGTCACCGGCCCAGCAGGCGACGGACAGGCTCAACAGGATGAGGGCGAGGGTACGCATATGCGGGTCCTGACGGTTATTGACGGTACGTGACGGAGACGACGGCTCACTGACCGAGCATGCGCTTGAATAGGGCCTCGTCGATGACGGCAACGCCCAGCTCCCGCGCCTTGTCGAGTTTCGACCCGGCCTCGGCACCGGCGACCAGAAAGTCGGTCTTCTTCGAAACCGAACCGCTGGTCTTGCCACCAGCAGCCTTGATCAATCCTTCGGCTTCGCTGCGGCCGAGGCTGGGCAGCACGCCGGTGAGTACAAAGGTTTTTCCAGCGACCCCAGCGACCAGATTGCTCGCTGTCTCCTTTGCGTTGAGGCTTACCCCCGCCTCGGCGAGCCCATCGAGTACCGCCAACATGGCAGGTGCACAAAGCTGTGGGAAGATGATGTCAGCAGTGGTTTGATTCACCCCTTCGATAGGGAAAACTCCTCGAGTACTGAACAGCTCATGCAGAGATTTAACAGTTGATTTTTCAGGCACTGAAAGGCCCATCTGGATCGCCAATCTGACTAATTCTTTTTTTCCATCAAATGCTGAACATCGATAACGCGCGGACGCGTCGTCTGCTAAATAACTAACTGCGAAATCTCTTAGCCCCGACCAGTCTCTAAAGAGGGCCGCAAGGTCTGCTGCCATTTTCTCTCCCAATTCACGGATTGAGAGCCCCGAGAGTACGGCTGCTAAGCCTTTGTTTTTCGCTGCCGTCAACGCTTCAATGAGATTTTGGGCATTCTTTGGCCCGAAAGTCCGGCGGGTGCCATTGAGGTCATCCTCAAGTTCCAGCGGTGCCAGCTGGTCGGCCTTCAGAGAGAATAGCTGGTCCGGCTTTTTAATTCCTAAGTGGCTTACGAGCTTGTCGACCACCGATTCGCCCAATCCACCGATGTCCATTGCAGATCGTGATCCAAAATGCCGGAGACGTTCCCGCACCTGATCCGGGCAGGCGGGATTCGGGCAGTAATGGCTGACGTTTTCCTTGCCGCTGGGATCGCGACGCCGCTCTTCGACCACCTCGGTGGCGCAGGTCGGACAACGACTCGGCCACGGCACCGGCACGGCGTCCGCTGGGCGTTTATCCAGTTCGACCGCCACCACCTGCGGGATGACCTCGCCGGCCTTCTGGATCACTACGGTGTCGCTGACGCGGATATCCTTGGCCGCGACCTCTGCAAAGTTGTGCAGCGAGGCCCGCGACACCGTGGTCTGGGCGACCAGCACTGGCTCCAGCACCGCCACCGGCGTCAGCTTGCCGGTTTTGCCGACCTGCACCGTCACCGCCTTGAGCACGGTCGTCCGGCGCTCCGGTGGAAACTTGTAGGCGATGCCCCAGCGCGGGTGGTGTTCAGTCTCACCCAGGCCCGCCCACGCCGCGGTGTCATCGAGCTTCACCACCATCCCATCGATGTCGTGGTCGAGGGTCGCGCGGATGCGGGTGTAGCGCAGGCATGCGGCATAGGCCTCCGCCATCCCATGGACCAGCGCCGATCCCGGATGCACGCGGAAGCCCAGCGCCGACATCCACGCCAGGCGTGCCGCCTGCGACGCCGGTAGGGCCATGCGGTGCGCCCCTGGGAGGATGAAATAGAGGAAGCTGCGCACGCCCTTGCCGCGCAGGACCTCCGCATCCTTGCGCTTCATCATGCCGGCGCAGCCGTTGCGCGGGTTCACCAGCGGTTTGTCGCCGGCCTCGATCAGGGCGCGATTGAGCGCATCGAACGCCGCCCGCGGCAGGTAGAGCTCGCCGCGCACCTCGAAACGCGCGCGCTCCGCCACCGTCACCGGCACCGCGCCGGAGGCTTCCACCTGCGCCGTGACGATGTCGCCCTCGATGCCGTCGCCGCGCGTCGCCGCGCGCACCAATCGGCCACCCTCATAGATCAGGCTGACCGACATGCCGTCGATCTTGGGTTCGAGCATCAGCGGCAAGGCCTCGCCGTCGGCGAGGCCGAGGTCCTTGCGCCGCGCTCGCTCCCAGGCCTCCAGTTTGCCGTACGAGGTGCGCTTGCGGAGGTCGCGATCGGCGGGCAGCCGATCGATCGGCACATCCTCGCCCTCGACCACGAACGCGCCGGCCTCGGTGTTGGCTTTTTCCAACGACAGCATGGGCTGGTCGTGGCGGACGGTCTGGAAACCCTCGCTGTGATCGCTGCCGGGGCGCTCCTGATGCCGCTGCTCGACCGGCACCCCCAGCGCATCCGCCAGGCGTTCATAGCGGTCCTTGAGCTCATCGTATTCGGCATCGCTCAGGACCGGGGCGGCGCTGCCGTAGTAGAGCTGATCGTGGCGTTCGAGCTCGGCGGCGAGGCGGGCGAGTTCGGTGGGGCGGGGAGGGACGTCGGACATGCGTCGGCGCAGAATCGCGTCGAGCACCCCATCCGGAAGCCCCGAACCCGCCAGGTTCCGACGGGTCGTGTGATGTCACCCCCTCACTACCATGGGGGCCGCGCTTTCCGGACTTCCGCAGGTCCGGACTTCCGCGACGCTCCCGCCATGTCCGCCTTCGTCTACCTGCTGCGTTGCCGCGATGGGTCGCTCTATTGCGGCTGGACCGATGACCTCGAACGACGGGTGGCCACCCACAACGCCGGCAAGGGCGCCCGCTACACCCGTGCGCGCAGCCCGGTCCGGCTGATATGGAGCGAGGAGGTCACGGACCGCAGCGCCGCCTTGAAGCGCGAACTCGCGATCAAAAGCCTCACCCGGGCGCAGAAGCTGGTACTCGCCGGTCTGCCGCTGCGCAGAGCGCGCTTGGCGAACGGCGGACGCGCGCGAGCATCGCGGGCATGAGCATCCTGCAGGATATGGCGCGTCTGGTCGATGAGTTCCAGGCCCTCCCGGACTGGGAGAGCCGCTACAAGCGCATCATCGCGTTGGCGAAAGAGCTCAAGCCGATGTCAGAGGAGCTCAAGAGCGACGACAACAAGGTGCGCGGCTGCGCATCGACGGTGTGGCTGCACGCTGAACAGCAAAACGGTAACGTGGTCTACCTGGCCGACAGCGATGCGGTGCTGGTGCGCGGTCTGGTCGCCTTGTTGGTGAAGGTCTATTCCGGCCACCCGGCCAACGAGATCCTCGCGTCACCGCCGGACTTCATCGAGGAGCTCGGCCTGAACGTCAACCTGTCGCCGAACCGCGCCAACGGTCTGACGGCGATGGTGAAGCAGATCATGATCTATGCCGCGGCGTTCACCGCCAAGACCTGAGATTCGACCACGGCCTCAGCCGCGCAGGCGCCGGTGCTCTTCGACCCAGGGGGTCCCCTGTGGCCACACGTCCTGCGGTTCGAAGCCGGCGACGGCGCGCGCCTCGGCGAGATCGACCGCGGTCTCGGCCATCGGCCGGCTGGTGACGAACATCGCTGCGAAGCGATGGGCGGTAGGAAACTGGAGCTCGTGCTCGCTGCAGGCGACGAGATAGCGCCCGGCGTCGTCTTGCGACAACAGGATGCCGCTGTGCCAGGCGCCCTCCGACAGCGCCTTGACCTCGTCGGGGTTGCGTACCACCCAGCCCAGGCGGGCGCAGAGCACGGTCATGCCGTGCAGGCGCGCATACATCTCGCCCAGGATCTCGCCCGCGGCCTTGGTGAAAGAGTAGTGGTCGTGCGGCGCCATGCCGTCGGTGACGCGCACCACCCGGCGCGTCCAGTCGTGCATATAGCCGACGCGGATGGTGCTGGCGAGGACCACCCGCTCGACGCCGGCGGCACGCGCCGCCTCGAGCACGTGGTAGGGCCCAACCAGGTTGTTGGGCACCAGGTCGGTCACGAAGTCGGCCTGGTCGGGCGTCGCCGCGAGGTGGATCACCACTTGGCAGCCGGCGACCGCACGCGCCACCAGGGCGGGGTCGGTCAGGCTGCCCACCACCTGGTCGTCCAGAGACGCATCGGCGACGCGGTCGAAACCGCGCACCTGGAAGCCGCGTGCGCGCAGGGCGCGCACCGCGACCCGTCCGATGGTGCCGGAGGAACCGGTCACCAGTACCTGCCTGCTGGTCATGGCGGGGCGTTCTAGAAGCCGGCGCGGCCGTTGTCACGGGGAAGCCCCGGGCCGACGTCAAACAAAGGGCCGATGGCCGACGGCCGACGACCTAACGGGCTAGCGCCCGGCCGGCCCCGGTGCGGACGCCACCGCGCTCGGCATAGGCGGTTCATCGGTCTCGACCGCGAAACGGTCGACGGTCACGCTGGTGGCGCTGGCGGCGGTCCCATGACAGGCCAGCAGGGTCGCCCAGGCGCGCGGGGCAAACAGCCGTTCGCGCATGGTGCCGGTCAGCGCAGCCGCGGTCGGCAGCGCGATCTCGCTGCCGGCGGCGGATACGGTGTCCACCTGGTAGGAGGCGACCACCCGCCCTGTCCCGGGATCACCGCTGAGGGTCAAGGTCAGCACAGCGAGCTCGGCGGGCAGGGCCACCGTCCCGCCATAGGCGAGCGCAGTCTGGTTGCGTTCACCGCTGAAGCGCAGTACCGGCGCACCCCCCGCGGCCGGCACGCCGACGGTCAGGGTCAGGAAGGTGTCCCGATCGAGCTCCAGCATGATCCCGGCCTGCTGGCCAGCCAGCGTCAGCGCCAACGGCGCGCGCAGGCGGGCGGTGATGCGGAAGGGCACCGCCGCGGCATGGAAGGGCAGGCGCAGAGCATTGACCTGGGTGTTGACGTTGCCGGCGTTGCCGCCCGCCGCGGTGGTCAGGGTCAGCGTGCCGGCGCCGGTGGCCAGCGCGAGCAGGGCCGGCTGATAGGACGACACCACTCCCGGCCGGTCGCTGCGGTTCAGCTGGGTGGCGGCGAAGCCGGTGCCCTCGCCATCGCCATCGGCCAGGGTGCCGGCCACTACGCGGTCGAACTCCAGCACCAGCGGCGGCTCCCCTGGGAGTGCCGCGGGCCGGCTGGGGTCCTGCGCCGGATCCTCGGGCGCGATGTTGCCGATCAGGTACATGTTGTCGTTGTAGTCGTAATTGATGCCCAGGTAGTCCATCAGCATCAGGTAGGTGTGCGGGATCAACACACCGGCGGTATCGCGCACCGGCCAGAAGCGCACGTGATGGCCGGCCGGCGGCAGAGCGCCGTTGGCCAGGTCCGGGCCGGCGTTGTTGAGCAGCCAGTCGCTCTTCTCGCCATCGACGGCCAAGCCGAACAACGCAGACGACGGCGTGAAAGTGATGCTGCCGGGGGCTTGGTTGTTGCGCCTGGGCAGCAGCGTCTGGCCGTCCGCTGCCAGGTGGGTGAACACCGTGGTCACCGCGGTCGAGCCCTTCGCGAACCAGCGCAGGTTGGCCGTCCCAGGGTAGGTGTGGTAGGCAGCCAGCTGACGCGCGCTGACCGGCCGAGCGGTATCCGCCCGACGCCAGTAGGGCGACAGCACCTCGTCGCCGATGGCCTGCACCGTGCCCTTGCCGTTGATGTTCTCGCCAGGCCGGGTGATGACCACGTCGTACCCGAACACCCGGACCACGTCGGGCACGTCGGGTTCCTGACCACCCTCCGACACCCTCTGCCAGAAGCCCGCCAGCTGGACCGTACGGGCGGGGGCCAGCGGATCGCTGGTGTAAAGCGTCAGGGTGCCCTGGTTGAAGCGCGTCGTCCCGCCGGCAATGAAGCGCAGGGGCAGGTCGAGAGACGCCCCCGATGCCAGCACCTGCGGCAGCGCGACCAGCGGATCGATCGACCACGGACCGGTGATCACCGCCTCGGCCACCGCCAGGGTGCCGGGACCGCGGTTGGTCACCCGTACCGTCGCGCGATCGTGGACCCCGTTCGCAGGCGGCGCGGTGACGCTGCCGATGCGGCTGAAGGCCACGCGGTCGCTGAAGGGCACCAGGTCGAGGTTGGCGATAGTGGCGGAACCGGTGGACAGCGGTGCCGGCGCGACGCCGCGCAGCACCACCACCAGGTCCTGCCAGTCACGGCCGCTGGTGTGTTCCTCGAAGGCCAGCACGTAGGCGTTCGGCACCACGCTGCCCTCGGCGTTCCGCAATGGGTAGGTGCGCAGGTGGTGGGGTACCGCGGCATCGAAGGTGTTGAGCGCGTCCTCGCCGAAGACCATGCGGTTGCTGAAGTACGGCCAGCGCGAGTAGAGCGAGAACGCCGCCGGACCCGGATCGAAGGTGGTCACGCCAGCGACCGGCGGACGCACGCGCTGGGCGTTGGCCGCGTCGACCGTGAAGAGGTCGTGGATGCCGGTCGCGGCGCCCGCCCAGTACCAGCCGCAGGTGGTGGTCACGCCGGCCGTGGACGGGCCGAATGCCGCCAGGGTCTCGATCGACACCGGCGCGGTGCCGGCCTTGACGAAGCGCTGGATGCCAAGCTCGTCACCGAGCGGAAAGCCCAGGGGCATGGCATTGGTCGCCGGATCATCGTCGCCGACCTGCAGCGGGATGGAGAGCGCCGCCAGGATCCACTGCAGCGAGGGTTCGCTGCTGCCTCCGATGCCCTGGGTGCCGAGACCGCTGAGGTGAGCGGTGACGCGGTGGGCATAGGGATCGTTGCTGGCGATCACCAGCTGCGCCGACAGCGGACCGCTGCGGGTCGGCCGGCACACCACCGGCAGCGCCGCCGCGCCACCCGGCGCGATGGCCAGCGGCAGCGTGACCCCCGGTGCCAGCACGAAGCTGCTGGCGTCGGGCCCGGCGAAGGTCGCGCCGCCGGCGGGGATCACCAGGACGGCGCCGCCGGGATTGGTGATGGCGACCTCCACCGGCCCGCCGCTGGTCGCGACCACGACATTGCCGCAGAAGGTGGTGCCGCCCGCCAGGGCGAGCACCGGTATGCCGCTCGCAGGCGCCGGCCGCAGCAGCGAGATGCGACCGCTCACGCCGTTGGAAAACAGCTCGCTGACGTAGAGGTTGCCGTTGCGCCGGTCCTCGACCAGATCGAGCGGATCGTGCAGCCCGGTGGCCACCCTGATGACGGCGTCGTCGGGGATCGAACCATCACCGGCGGGTGCCAGGCCGATGATGTCATCGCCACCGCTGTATTCGACGATCAGCAGGCGATTAGCCAGCGCGCCGCCGAAAAGGGCGCCGCGGTATTCGATGGTGCCATTGGGGGAGCGGCTGCGCCCCAGGTTGCGGGCGAAACCACGATAGCCGGCATCGGGCTGGGTGCCGACGGGATAGCCGCTGAAGGTGCCCGCCGCCGCGACCTCGCCGGGATCGGCGCCCGCGGTGCGATTGCCGCCGTTGAGCACGTACTGGCCACGCGTCGGATTGGGATGGCCGTAATAGCCGCCCGGCTCGATGCGGAACAGGTAATCGTCCTGCACGCCGACCCGCACCAGCCCAGGCACTGCCGGCAGCACGCCGGGTGGGCTCGCCGGGGTGTTGCCGCCCGCCGCGCTGCCATTGACCGCGCTGTAGAGCTGGCCGTTGGAATGCCACAGCAGGTCATAGGCGTTGCGCAGGCCGGTCGCATGCAGGGTCACCGGCGCGCCCGTGGCACTGGGATCGTATCCGACGTAGGGCGCGCCCTCCCCCAGCGGCTCGGCTTGCGTCCGCACGTTGATCGGCAGGTCGGTTTGCCGCCGTGGATCGATGCGCAGGATGGCGGCGCTCAGGTGCGTCTCGGCGCGGTGGTACCACGGACCGTCGGGCGCGCCGGTGGCGCTGTTGCTGCCGATGGTCAGGTAGAGGAAGCCGTCCGGACCGAAGGCCAGGCTGTTGCTCAGGTGGTCGCGCGCCGAACGCGGCAGGCCGATCACGTAGTCCCGCGCCATCAGCCCGAAGCCCGCGCCGTCGAGGCGGGTGCGTACCACCCGGCTGGAGAACTGCGGCGCAGGCGGGGCCTCGAGCGGCTCGTTAACCGTCAGCCACAGCACCGTGGGGTCGAGGGGATCGAAGACCAGGCCGATCAGCACCTGGCCGGCGAAGGTGTGGTTGCTTTCGACGGTCCCGAGGGTGCCGTCCGGCAGGATCGGCCAGCGCCGCAGGATGCCGTCGAGGGCGGTGGCGTAGAGCAGGCCGTCGGGGCCGATGGCCAGCGACGTCATGCTCGGGCCGGTGACCGCATCCGTGCGCTCGAAGGCGACCCGCGGATCGCTTGGGATGCTGCTCTCCAGGCCGGTGGTGAAGGTGCCGACAAAGGGAGCGAAGCCGGCGCCGAACTCGTCGCGCACACCTGGTGTGACGCGGAAGCGGTAGGCGGTCAGGGCGTCCAGTAGCGCGCTGGGTTGGAAGACGACGCTATCGCGCCCGCCGCTGGTGTTGGCGACGCCAGGCACCCGCGCGCCGTCGCTGACGCGTTCCAGGATCACGCTCGCGTCAGCCCCCGTGGTCACCAGCGAGAGGGGATCGACGCCGCCGGGATTGACCAGGGTGACGCCGCAGGTGATGGCGGCATTGCGCTGCACGTTGCTGGTTCCGGGTACGGGATCAGTCTCCGCAATGGAGGGGTGCCGCCCGGTGGTGACCGTGACCGGTGCACCGAGGGTACCGAGCCCCTCCGCGTCGAGCGCGCGCACGGCGTAATGCCAGGTCGCGCCGGTGGCCAGGCCTCGGTCGACGAATGCGGGCGCGGCCAGGGGCAGGGCGGTGACGAGGATCGCGTCACCGGGCGTCACCGGCAGGACCGGGCTGCGATAGACGTGGTAACCGACCAGGTCGGCCTCGCTGTTCGCCGCCCAGGCCAAGCGCACCGTGGTGTCATCGGCGCCGGCGACCAGACCGTGCGGCGCGGCGGGAGGGATGCCGCCCGCCAATTGGTCCACGTCGAGATAGGCGAGCTTGGTGTTGCTGCCGCCGATGGCGTCGATGGTCAGCCGTCCGTCGCTGACCAGGACCTCGACCGTGGCGGTGCGATACGAATCCGCCGCGGTGGGCGCGAAGGCGTCGATCGCCGTCACCCCCTCGACGTGCAGCACGTGCACGCTGTCGAGCGACTGATCGCCGACCGCCACCCGCACGGCGTAGCGACCGAGCGGGAGTGCCAGCTCCCAGGCCGCCGGGATGCGCACGGCGGTGGGGTTGCCGCTGCTGGCGGGATACTGCAGGTGGATGATGGTATCGAGGCGATCGTCGATGCCGGCGCGGTTGCGGTCGCGGGTGTTGGGCAGCAACGTCAGCGGCACGCGGGTGGAGCCCAGGCTGTCTTGACGCACCCAGCCGCTGCCACGGACCTCGCTATAGGCTTCTCCGATATCGGCCTCGTAGCCGGACGGCAGGGGCGAGGCGGCCGGCTGGAAATCGATGCGCCGCCGCACCAGGGCCGACGACGGCGGATGGGGGACAGCGCTCACTGGCGTCGAGGACGAGCGCAGGTCACCCGCATTGATCGCCTCGACCACGTAGTAGTAGGTGGTGCCGTTGGCGACGGCGGCATCGACGTACCCAGGGGCGGCGACGCTGGCCCCGTTCCCGAGCGCCACCGGCAGCATGGTCGAGCGGTGGACGTGGTAGGAGGTCGCGCCTGCCACCGCGGGCCACGTCAGCCGCACCAGCCCGTCTCCGGCCACCGCCGTCACGTCGCCCATCGCCGGCGGCGGCGTCACCACCAGCCCGGTGGCGGTCAGCCAGCACAGCTTGGTGTTGCTGCCGCCGATCGCGTCGCACGTCAGGCGGCCGTCGCGCACCACCACCTCGATGGTCGCCGTGCGGAACTCCTCCGCCGCGGTGCCCACGAACCCGTCGATCGCGACCGCGCCTTCGACCCGTACGACGTGTCTGCTGTCGTAGGGCGGGCGGTCGCCCACCGCCACCGTCACCCGCCACAGGCCGTCCGCTACCACGGACTCCCACGCGGCCCTGGTCCTGACCGCCGTCGCATTGGCCACTGCTGCCGGGTAGGCGAGGTGGACGAAGGTGTCGAACTCCTGCGCGATGCCGGCGCGGTTGCGGTCGCGGGTGTTGGGAGTCAGGTCGAGCGGCACGTGAGCGCTATCCAGGCTGTCCTCGCGAATCC
>JANPIY010000380.1:0-8105 GCA_031425255.1 Planctomycetota bacterium | reverse complement strand
AAGCGTATGTTCCGGCGGCGGAACCATCGACCCACCGTGTGAGCAGACGGTTTTGAATTCGGACCACGGTGACGTTGCTCAGCTTCGCAAAGGCTTCTGAATTTCGCGAGCTGATGAAGTGACTAGGAGTTTGGCGATCGGCTCACTTTCACATCCGCTTGGCCACGTGAACTCTTATGGCCCACCAATTCACATCCTAGGAAATTCATCGCTGCAATATGCAGTGATTTTTCTCTCATCCCGGCTGCACCGTGAAGCACCGCGCTCGACACCATCCATGTACAGACCGCCTCACCGGTCCCTAACCGGCCAGGCCGCCAACCCCACGATGCATCGCATAAGGACGCCGCCTTTACAACAACACAGCCATGGCGATCGCCATGGCTGTGTTGATTTTATCAGGCCTACACCGGGCGCCGCCCGCCCGCATCGCGTCAGCTTGTGAACAGCTCGGTGATCGGCTTGCCCTTGTGGGCGATGGTGAACGGACGGCCGTCGGGCGAGGTGATGACCTTGTCGATCGGCAGGCCGAGTCCGTAGGCGATGGTCGCGTTGAGGTCGGGAATGCCGATCTTGTTCTCGACGATCTCCTGGCCATCCGGGCTGGTCTTGCCGTAGGCATTACCGCCCTTGAGGCCGCCACCGGCGAGGAAGGCCGAGAAACATTTGGGAAAGTGGTCGCGGCCGTTGGTAGCGTTGATCTCGGGCGTGCGCCCGAATTCCGATACCACGCAGATCAGGGTGTCGTCGAGGAGGCCGCGACTGGAGAGATCCGCGATCAGCGCGCTGAGGCCCTGGTCGAGGGTGTCGGCAGTCCCCTTCAGGCGCGCGAAGTTGTCGTCGTGGGTGTCCCAGCCACCGTGGCTGATGTCGACGAAGCGCACGTTCTTCTCGATCAGCCGGCGCGCGAGCAGGCAGGCGCGACCGAAATAGCTCTCGCCGTACTTGGCGCGCACATCGCCCGGCTCCTTGGTGATGTCGAATGCCTCGATGTCCTTGCTCGCCATCAGCTTCACGGCGTCCAAATACATGTCCTGGTGGCCCTGCATCGATTTCAGTTCGTAGCTCTTGTAGAATTTCTGGTTCAGCGCACCGAGCACGTCCAGGCGGTTGCGCATCTCCTTGAGGTCGACGCCGGGCGGCGGCTTGATGTTGGTCACGCCACGGCTGGGATCGCCCACCGGCAGAGGCGAGAGCTTCGATTCGAGGAAGCCGCATCCCGGATGGTCGCCGCCGCCGCCGATCATGATCCCGCCCGGGAGGGTCTCACCCTGCTTGGCCTGGAAGTAGTTGCTCCACGAGCTCAGGCAGGGATGGCGGGTGGTGTTGATCGGGGCATAGCTGGTGCGCATGTAATACGCAGCCTGCTCGTGGGCACCCTGGTTCGAATTGATGCTGCGGATGACCGTGGCGTGCTTCATCTGCTCGGCCGTGCGGCTCATCAGCTCACCCAGCTGCACGCCGTCGGCCTTGCTGTTGATCGCCTTGAGCGGTCCCTGCGATTTGGAGCCCGGTTTGGGATCGAAGGTGTCGATCTGGCTCATGCCGCCACCCATGTACAGGTAGATGCACTTGCTCGCCGGCTTCTTGCGCTTGGCGACCGGTGTCGAGCCCCCCTCCTTCACCGGATCGGCGGCGCTCAGCAGGCCCATCCCCAGGGTCGGCACGATCGAGAGGCCGAAGGCCGCCTTGGCCATGTTCGCCATGAAGGCGCGACGGGTCGGTTCATCCAGGCGATTGAACGGGTTGTTCACAGGTAGTTCTCCGGAGCGTGCAGGTGAGTGCGGTGAGCGGGTCGATCAGCCGTTGAAAGCGCTTACTCGTTGAAGGCGAATTCAGCGCTGTTGATCAGCGCCCAGCCGAGGTATTCGTCGCCACGCTTGTTGGGCGCGAGCGACATCACCTTCATGCCATAGCTCACCTCGGACGAGGTCGGCAGCCGTGACAGGATCGAGAGGTAGAGGATCTTGATCTTCTCGTCAGGCGAACGGCCCTTGGCGAAGTTCTGCTTGAGCACCGATTTGCTGTCGTCGGCCATGATCGACTGCTCGACGAAGCCGTTCATCAGTTCGAGGCCCTGCGTCAGGTTGAGCGAGTCGTGCGAGCTGTTGTCGATCAGCTGGCGATTCGACTGGCCGAACACCGTCAGGAAATGCCCTGGACGCATCGGTGAGGACAGCTCGCTGGCACGGCGGTGTTCGCCCGGGTCCTTGTAGGACTTGTCGTAGTAGGGCGTGAAGACGTCGGCGGTGGTGCGCAGGCCGTTCTTCTTGTTCTCGAGCTCGGTGATCTTGCCTTCGACGCTCTTGTCGCCGGCGCGCATCTTGTCGCGCAGCTCGCGCTGTTCGCGATCCGCCTCGTCGACCTCGTCCTGCGCTTCGCCGGCTCTCAGGATCATCTCGCCGAGCTGCTGCGGCTTCATGTCCTTGGTGGCTTCATAGAACTTGTAGAGGTGTTCCGCGCCGCGGCCCTTGATGGCGTCGACGTTGGCGATGGTCAAGGTCATCAGGCTGTCCCACATCTGTTCCGCGGTGATGCGGCGCAGCGGCTGGCCCTCGTGCTTGAAGTTGAAGCGGTCGGGATCGCCGGCGATCGACTGGCGCTGATAGGCCTCGGTCGCGCAGATGACCTCCTGGAACTTCTTGAGGTCGTACTTCACGTCCTTCATCAGCTTTTCCAGGTACGTCATCAGCTCGGGGTTGCTCGCCTTGGTGTCGTCGTCGTAGTTGTCGAGCGGCTCGACCAGGCCGATGCGCATCAGCCGTTTCCACATGCGGTTGACGATCACCGTGGTGAAGCGCGGATTCTCCGGCGAGGTCATCCACTTGGCGTAGGTCTCGCGCACGCCGGTCTTGCGGTCCTTGAGGATGTCCTGCTCGAATAAGGTCGTGGCGCTGATGCGCTGACCTGGACGCGCATCCTTGTACATGTAATCGCGCGGCAGACTGATCTGACCGACGTCGGCGTTGCTGACCTTCATGCCCATGGTCTCGCCCATGCGACGGGCGACGCCGTCGGCGGCATAAGGAACCTTCTTGCCCAAGCTGCGCACCGCCTTGTTGAGGTCGCCTTCGTTGGTCTTGACGTCGGTGCCTTCGGTGAAGGCGGCCATCTCGTAGAAGTCGCGCTGGGTCCACTTGTCGAAGGGATGGTCATGGCACTGCGCACAGGTCAGACGGGTGCCGAGGAACAGGCGCACGGTGTTGGCCATGTTGTCGTGCGGCATGCCGGCGTCGGCGATGTAGTAGCCGGTGGCGCCATTGCCGCGCGCAGTACCGGGACCTTCAGCGCCGACCAGTTCGAAGACGAAGCGGTCGTAGGGCTTGTTGGAGCGGACGGAGTCCTTGATGAACTCCATATAAGGCACGCCATCGTAACGATCCTGCAGGCGGTCGCGCGCGCGCAGCATGTCGGCCCAGAAGTTGAAGGTGTGGCTGACGTAGGCCTCGCTGGCGAGGAGCTTCTTCACCAGCGTCTCGCGCTTGTCCTTCTTCTTGGTGCCGAGGAACTCGCCCGCTTCCTCCATGGTCGGGATGCGGCCGGCGAGATCGAGGTAGACGCGGCGCAGGAACTGCTCGTCCTTGGTCTTCGCTTTGACCTTGAGCCCAGGCTGCTTGGCGATGGCGGCATCGATCAGGGTGTCGATCGCCTTGGCGGCGGCGGCCACGCCGACGTCCTCGGCCGGCGCGCTGGCGTCGCCCTTGGTCGGGGCGGGCGTCGCCGGCGGATTGGCAGGCTGGTAGCCGAGATCGGCGGCCGTGCCACCCGCCCCGCGCATCACCCCGGCGCTGACCGGCCACGCGACGAGCCCGACGGCCACCGCGAGAGGAAGGATGATTTTGCTCACGAGATACATGCGTGCTCCTTGGAACAGCCAACGATCGTTTTCAGATCTGCAGGTGGATGGCGCAGACCCACCACGCATGTCGGGGTGAGTTGATGGAGCGATACCTCGCCTGCACAATCCGATCCGAAATTGACTCCATCCGTCTTGTACCCCGGGCTGGCGCCCGTCCGAGCACCCAGATGGCCAACCTCGTACACCCACGGGGATACCTGATACACCGGCGATGGATTGCTGCCTTGGTCATCAACGGAACCGGATGCGGTCGGAAGCAGCACGAACTTCGCCGTTCCCAGTACGGCCGTCAGACCGGTGCCGGCGCCGGTTCGCGATAGCGGAAGGCGAACCAGAACACCACCAGCACCAGCGCGGCAAAGCCCGCCAACGGCAGCCATAGGTGCGACCAGGAGGGCAGCGAGGCGGTGCTGCTGGCGATCACGCTGTGGCCCTGCCCATCGCTGAAGGCGCGATCGGCGAGGGTGCCGGCGACGATTGCGCCGACGTACAGCCCGAGGCCATAGGTGAAGAAGACGTTCATCGCCTGCGCCTGTCCGCGGATGCTGGCCGGCGTCACCTGGTCGACGTAGACCTGTCCGGTGATGAAGAAGAAATCGTAGCTGATGCCATGCAGCGCCACGCCCAGGAGGAAGACCAGGAAACCCAGGTGCGCGAAGGGGATGGGAAAGCCGCTGAGGACGATGCCAGGATACGCCGGATTGACGCCCCCTCCGACCAGGAACGGATCCGGCACCGCGCCCTCCGCCGCCGCCCAGGTGAAGAGCAGGTATCGCACCACCCAGGCGAGGATGCCGCAGGCGATCATGCGCTTGATGCCGAGACGGCGGATGAAGAACGGCATGAGGAAGAGCATGCCGGCTTCCAGCCAGGTCCCGACATTGCCCCATACCGAGGCATGGGTGAGCGCCATCGCCCCCATCTGGTTGCCCAGATAGGCGTAATACGCCGCCAGCGGGATGCAGACCAGGAAAGCGCAGATCAGGTAGGTGGCGAATGCCGGATTGTGCCACTCGCGCCAGGCGTCGACGAAGAAGACTTCGCGCCACGCGAACGGCTGGCCCCGTCTGGGCGCGGGCGTCGCCGGCAGGGTGAGGCAGAACACGCCGACGGCGAGGCTGGCGAGCGCGGCGAGCTGGAACTGCACCGGGCCCTCACCCGCCTCTATGGCCTTGCCATCGTCACCGATGGCGGTGAAGCCGAAGGCCAGCACCAGCCCACCGGCGATCCATCCCAGGGTGCCCCACAGGCGCACGAGGGGGAACTGCTGGTTGCCGCGTGGCAGATGCCGGAAGGCCAGCGCCGCGGTCAGCGCCAGCGTCGGCATGAAGCAGAGCATGTGCGCGAAGATGCCGAGGTTGAACCACGAGCTCTTGGGCAGGGTGAGGCCAGCCAGCGTCAGGGTGTAGTAGGCGAGTTCCGGCGCACCGCCCGCGCCCGCCTGCAGCACCGGTGTTCCCGGCATGTCGCCAAGCCACGGCAGGCACCACATGATCACGCCGCCCAGGATGAAGCACGCCGCCAGGACTTTCTCGGCATTGAAGAAGCGGTCGACGCACAGGCCCAGGAAGAACGGCGCGACGATGGCGCCCAACGGGCTGGCGGTATAGAGCCAGAACGCCTGGTACGACATCTCGTGCGCGATCATGTAGCGGAAGCCGGTGAGGTACCATGCGCCCCAGACGAAGAACTGCAGGAAGAACAGCACCGCCAGCCGGGTGAGGATGTAGGGATGCTGGCCGGGCGTCTGCATGGTCGGATGCCTTCAGCCCGGTGGAGTGGAGACGGACGGAAGAGAGGAAGGCACAGCCACAGAGCCCACAGAGAGCACAGAGGAGAACAGGCCCGCCCCCCTCTGTGCTCTCTGTGGGCTCTGTGGCTGGCTGTCCTGCTCAGCTCCCTGGTTGTCCTGCTGCGCTCCCTGGTTCACAGCGTCACCACCTGGCCGCTGCGGATCGATTGCTCGGCGGCGAGGACGATCGCCAGGCTGTCGCGAGCGGCGGCCCAGTGCTCGCTGAGGTCGAGCCGTTCGTGGATGGCGCGCAGGAAATACGCCTGCTCGCGCTCGCACAGTCCATCGTGGTCGGGTTCATCGGCCATGCTGATGATGCGGTCCGGGTGGATGAACTCGTTGGCGGAATCGATCTCCGCGCGGTGCACGCGTAGCGCGCTGGTGGCGGTGTGCGCACCGACGTCATCGCTGGTGGTCTGCCCCACCTTACCGGCCGCCTCGATGGTGACCGAGCCTTTGGGCCCGATCACATCCTTCACGAAGAACGCCGCCGTGCTCATCATCGGGCCCCAGCCAGCTTCGTACCAGCCGACCGAACCGTCGGCGAAGGTGACTTGCAGTTGGCCGTAATTGTACATGCCCGCCGGCAGGTCCTCGCTCAGGCGTGCGCCGATCGCTGACACCCGCACCGGTTTGGCACCGGTCATCTGGCACATCACATCGACGTAATGCACGCCGCAGTCGACCAGGGGCGAGGACGATGCCATCAGGCTGCGGTGGACATCCCACATGCGCCCATGGCTCTGCTGGTTGAGGTTCATGCGCATCACCAGCGGGTGGCCGAGTTGCCGCGCTTCGTGGATGAACACCTGCCACGACGGGTGGTGACGCAGGATGTACCCGACCACCAACTGACGTCCGGCGGTGCGCGCCGCCGCGATCACCCGTTCGCACGACGCCACGCTCGGCGCCACCGGCTTCTCGGTGAAGACATGGCAGCCCTGCGCCAGCGCCGCCAGCGCGATCACCTCATGAGTGTCGGGATAGGTGGCGATGCAGACCGCATCGGGCCTGGTGGTGGCCAAGGCGACACGCCAATCATCGAACAAGGCGTTGCCACCGCCGAGTTCGCGATCGACCGCCAATTTGCTGTCGCCCCGCGCCACCAGGCCGCACAGGCGGAAACCAGGGCTGCACTGATAGGCCCGCGCATGCGAACGCCCCATGTTGCCGCAGCCGATCACCAGGACGCGCAGCTCAGCGGACATCGGCATTCCCCATCATGCTGGGAGCGCAGCGTGCGCAGGTCGGGCGGTGGTGTCTGCGTTCAAAACTCCGGATCCGGCACCTTTGTCCCACACAGACGAGATGGAATCACGGGCTGTCCCTGGGGATGCGCGCGCAACGCCGCACCATCGGCCAAGGTAGGACCCATCATGCTCAAAACCCTGCTCGCCGCCGTCTGCCTCGTATCGTTGCTCCAGGCGGCGCCGGCCGCCGAACGTCCAGCGGATCGCATCGCCCTGTTCAACGGCACTGATCTCACCGGCTGGTGGGGCCTCGGCACCGAGGATCCCGCCAAGTGGCAGGCCCTGGCGGCGGACGCCCTCGCCGCGAAGAAGGCCGCCAGCATCGCCGACATCGCCAAGCACTGGCGGGTCGAGAACGGCGAGCTGGTCAACGATGGCAACGGCCTCTACCTGACCACGTCAGCCGACTACGGCGATTTCGAATTGTCGCTCGACTACCTGACCGTGGCCGGCGCCGACAGCGGCATCTACCTGCGCGGTATCCCGCAGGTGCAGATCTGGGACACCAGCGAGGCCGGCGGCAAATGGAAGCTGGGAGCCGACAAGGGCTCGGGCGGACTGTGGAACAACTCTCCCAGAACCCCTGGGAAGGATCCCGCGCTCCTGGCCGACAAACCTTTCGGCGAATGGAACCAGGTCGCGGTCACCATGGTCGGTGAACGCGTGACGGTGGTTTTCAACGGCAAGATCGTGGTCGACCACGCCCGCCTGGAGAACTACTTCGATCGCAGCAAGCCGGTGCCGCGCACGGGACCGATCCAACTGCAGACCCATGGTGGAGCGATCCGCTGGCGCAATGTGCACCTGCGTCCCATCGCTGTGACCGAAGCCATCCGCATCCTGCAGAACGGCGGGCCGAAGAAGGACGTCAAGACCGCCTTCATGCCGCTCTTCAACGGCAAGGACCTGACCGGCTGGCAAGGAGCGACCGAGAACTACGAGGTCGTCGACGGCGCGCTCAGGTGCAAGGCCGGCAAGGGCGGCACCCTCGCGACGAGCGAAATCTATCGCGATTTCATCGCCCGCATCGAGTTCCGCCTGCCGCCGGGCGGCAACAACGGCCTCGCGATCCGCTATCCAGGCCAAGGCGACGCCGCCTACGCCGGCATGTGCGAACTGCAGATCCTCGACAGCGAACATCCGACCTACGCCAGACTCGATGCGCGTCAGCACCACGGCTCCGCCTACGGCATTGCCGCCGCCG
>JANPIY010000379.1:0-2091 GCA_031425255.1 Planctomycetota bacterium | reverse complement strand
GCGTGACCGCCTCGGTGCTCAACGATGGCAGCGCCGGCTCGGCCAATCGGCTGGTGCTCACCGCCAACACCACCGGCCTGACCGAGAGCGCGATCACCGTCAGCAGCACCGGTCTCCCCGCCTCGCCGCTGGGCACGCCGGCCGGCGAGCTCTTCGCTTCCGGCAACCTCACCACACTGCGTGCGGCCAGCAATGCAGCGATCACCATCGGCGGCGGGCCGGGCGGCACGCCCATCACCGTGTCGCGCGCGACCAACACCTTCACCGATGTCATCCCTGGGCTGACGCTGACCACCAATGCCGTGGCCACCGGCGTGACGGTGAGCGTGGGCGCCGACATCACCGGGATGAAGGGCACCATCGACACCTTCGTCAAGAACCTCAACGACGTCATCACCTACTTCAACCAGAACGCCTCGTACGACTCGGCTACCGGCGCGGCCGGCGCGCTGATCGCCGAGAGCGACGTCCGCCGCGGCATCGACCGCATCAAGTCGGCGCTGAACACCGCGGTCCCTGGCCTGCCGCAGGCGCTCAACAACCTGACCTCGGTCGGCATCACCTTCGACCAGAAGAAGGGCACCCTGGTGGTCGATGACAAGGTGCTCAATGCCGCGCTCACTACCAATCCCGCCGGGGTCGGCCTGCTGTTCGCCAATTCCGGCACCAGCAGCAATGGCGCCGTCGAATTCGCCACTCTGTCGAGCAAGACCGACACCTCGCGCTCGTTCAACGTCAACATCACCACCGCGGCGACGCAGGGTGTGGCGGGCAGCACCGGCCTGCTGCCGGCTGGGCCCATCACCATCGATGGCACCAACAACTCCCTGACCATGAACGTCAACGGCAAGACCGCGTCGATGACGCTGACGAGCAAGAACTACACCCAGCAGGAACTGGCCACCCACCTCCAGGCCCTGGCGACGACCACCTTTGGCGAGAACCAGGTGCTGATTTCGCTCACCGGCGGCGCGCTCGACGTGCGCACGCGCAACTACGGCTCGGGCCAGAGCGTCCAGGTCACCGGCGGCAGCGCCAACACCGTGCTGAACGTCAGCACCACCAAGGCGGTCGGCGTCGACGTCGCTGGCACCATCAATGGCGCCACTGCCACCGGCACCGGCCAGGTCCTGTTCGGCGCGGTCGGCACGCCCAGCGAAGGGCTGGGTCTGGTGGTCAAGGCCACCGCTCCGCTCACGAACGTGGTGGTGAACGCCAGCAAGGGCCTGGGCGAACAGGTCAGCCAGCAGATCGAGGGCCTGACCAACTCGACCACCGGCGTGTTCGTGGTGAAGGAGGACGCCCTCACCGCGATCATCGACGGACTGAACAGCAGCATCACCCGCAACAACACCCTGCTCGAGACCCGTCGCCAATACTACGCCATGCAGTTCCAGAACATGGAACGGCTGATCTCGGGCTTCAAGAGCCAGGGCAATTTCCTCACCGGTCAGATCGCCGGCATGCAGGCCAGCGCGGCCAATAAATGAGCCGACGCGATTCTCCTCAATTGCGCGCGCGGGCCTCCGATACTCACGGGCGGAGAGATCGCCCATGAAAGCCTACGCCGATGCCTACCGCGCAGCCGAGGTCGAAACGCTCTCCCAACGCGATCTGATCGTGAAGATGTACCAGGCGACCGAACGTTTCCTGCGCCAGGCGCAGGCGGGCATGGGCGCCGAGGATCACCACGCCGCGCACGTCGGCTGCACCAAGGCCAAGAACATCGTGCTGGAGCTGTTCGCGACCTTGAACCTGGAACAGGGTGGCGACATCGCCAAACAACTACGCGAGCTCTACCTGTTCTTCATCACGCGCATCACCGAGTCCAACCTGCGCAAGGAGCCCGCCCTGATCGAGGAGATCCTGCCGCTGATCAGCACCCTGCGCGAAGCGTGGGAGCAGATCCCGGCGGAATTCGCCAATGCCAGCTCGATGCCGTCAGGCAATGAAGGACACGCGTTCAATTTGCGGACGTGAGCGGCGGACCATACATTGGCGGACTACCCGTAGCGAACCGCGAAGAGGAGCTTTGAGTCTCCCCGTGGCACGGGCGTCTCGCCCGTGATCGGGCGCCCTGATCACGGGCGA
>JANPIY010000378.1:0-3473 GCA_031425255.1 Planctomycetota bacterium | reverse complement strand
AGCCATGAGCGCAGGGAGATCGCGGCCAGGTCGACCCCAGGCAGCTCGCCGCCGAGCGCACTGACCAGCGTCAGCCCGACCGCGCCGCACAGCATCTGCGTCGCCGACGACATCCAGGTCCCGGGCAACGGCAGGCGCTTCGACCACAACGAACCAAGCGCCCATGACAGTGCGGCGGCGACGATGGCGAGCGAACCGAGGATCACCGGCGCGGTGGTGGCCTTGCCGACGGGGGCACCCACCAGCAGGGCGACTCCGAGCAGGCCGACGGCGATGCCGCCGAGCACCAGCACGCTCGGGCACGGCGCCTGGCCCAGCATCCAGGGCACCATGGTCATCCAGAATGGCGTGGTGGTGATCAGCAACGCGGCGACGCCGGACGGCACCCAATGCTGGGCCCAGGCGACCACGCCGTTGCCGCCGACGAACAACAGGGTGCCGACGATGGCGGCCGAGCGCCACTGGCGCGCGCTCGGCAAGGGATCGCCCAGCCAGCAGCGGAAGGCGAAGAGCAGGCCTCCAGCGATGGCGAAACGCGCCGCCCCCATCAGGAACGGCGGCATGGTCTCGATGGCGATGGCCATGCCGAGGTAGGTGCTGCCCCAGATCAGGTAGATGGCGATGAAGGCGACGATCAGGTGGCTCGCTGGCGCGGCGGGGGATGGCGGCAGGTTCATGTCACACCGTCGTTCACGAAATGGTCCACGTGGCGCGGACGGCAGTGCGAGGTGCGAGGTGCGATGTGCGCCATATTTTGCTTCGCACGCCACGGCTGCGACTCAGCCACAAGCGCCTGTCGCACCGCGTACGTCGCACCGCGTACGCCACCGACGGCGGTAGCGACAGGAGCACTGATGGTGGCGATGGCGGTGCGTGCGATGCGGGACATGGCGATCTCCTGAAACGACCGGACCCGCTGCTCGCGCAGCGGGTCCGGTAGGTGGGTGGGATGGTCAGCGACCGTCATCCCCATCCACGCCGGACCCGCGAGGCTACCCACTTCAGGGCGGCCGGGGCAGGACGATGGATACGGACGGCGAGGCGGAACATGGCGGGGATGCTGAGGAGCTCGGCTGCGGAGTCCAGCCCCGTGGTACCTGGGGATGCCGCTCGGATCCTGGCAGAAGTTGTCAGGTGAGGACGATGCGAGGAGAAATGAAGAGATCATATCGAGGCCGACTGAAGTCGGCGCTCCCAGGAAAGAGACCTCAGCCATCCAGCCCAGCGCAGCTGGGCCACCCACACCACCCGACGCTCGAGGGGGGCAGCGCCGGAGGCGCGATGTCGGGGGGTCGCAGACCCCCTGACGGCAAACCAGGCCCGCCCCGCGCAGCGGGGCACCCCGCGTAGCGGGGTCTTTCGCCGCAGGCGAAAGGGGCCTGAAGAAAGCCACTTGCCGGGTTCATCCACCGTCCCTACAAGTGGCCGCTCTCCCCCAGCGGGAGCCGGGAACACTTTGCACCGATGGTTGCCACGGCACCTCTTCACTATCGTCGTCATCCGCTTTCCCTGCTCGGGCTGGTCGTGGCGCTCCTCATGGGCGGCTGCGGCGCACCCTCGCCGCTGGCGGTACGCGCGGTGATGCCGGTGAATCTGAATGCCGAAGGCGAATCGTTGCCGGTGCGCCTGCGGCTCTATGAACTCAAGGACCGCAGCCGTTTCATGGCCGCGGCGTTCAACGATCTGTGGCTCGACGACCGCAAGGCGCTGGGGCCCGATCGTCTGGCCGATCCGCGGCAGGTGGTGGTCCAGCCGGGCAGAGCCGGTGACGAACCGCGCCGCTACGACCTCATCAGCGTCGCCGAGGGCACCCGCTTCATCGGCGTCATGGCGCTCTATCCCCGTCCGGGCGATGAGGACGAGCGGCGGGCGGTGATCGCGCTCGACGAGCTGGGTGATCAGGTGATCGAACTCAGCGCCTACCAGCTCACCGTCACCGACCGCTGACGCTCCGGAGAACCTTGTGGACGAACAACAGAAAGTCCTGTGGAGCGAGGGGATGTTCCTCACCCCGCACCACTTCCAGCAGCACGATCGCCATCTCTCGGCCGATCTGGTGGCGCATCTGCGGGTGGTGCAGGCGCTGGGCTGGGGATTCAGCGAACTCAGGATCGATGAGGACGCCCTCGCGGTCGGCGACGTGGTGGTGACGCGTTGCACCGGCGTGATGCAGGATGGCCTCGCCTTCCATTGTCCCGACCGTGACGACCTGCCGCCGACCCGTCAGCTCGCCGCCATCTTCGACGCCAAGGGTGCGATCTTCGACGCGCGGCGGGCCGCGGTGTCGCTCTACCTGGCGATACCGGTGGTGCGCCCAGGCATCAATGCCACCAGCGCCGATGGTCAGGTCGATGGCGCGCCGACGCGTTACCGCTCGACCACCGTCAAGGTGCGCGACGAGAACAACGCCTCGGCCGAACGTGAACTGGCGGTGGTGAAGAAGACCCTGCGCATCCTCTTCGAGGGCGAATCGCGCGACAATTACACCTGGCTCAAGATCGCCGAGGTGGTGCGCGGCGAGAGTGGGCGCATCGTCTTGTCGCCGACCTACATTCCGCCCTGCCTGCACCTGGCGGCCTCGCCACGGCTGCAAGTCATGGTGAGGCGCGCCCTGGAGATGTTGTCGGGTCGTAGCAGCGACCTGTCCCAGCAGCGCCGCCACCGCGGTTCCGGGGTGGTCGACTTCGCCTTGTCGGAAACCGCGAACTTCGCGCTGCTCCAACTGATCAACCTCGCCATCCCTGGGATCCGCCACTGCCACAGCCAGCCCGGCACCCATCCGGAACGCGCCTACCTCGAACTCGCGCGTCTGGCCGGAGCGCTCTATACCTTCGCCGCCGAGGGCCACCCCAAGGACCTGCCGCTGTACGTGCACGATGATCTCAGCGGCACTTTCGAGGCGTTGGCCTCGCAGCTCGCCGGCCTGCTCAACGTCGTACTGCCGGTGCGCTGCAGCCGCATCCCGCTCAAACAGCTCAAGGAGACGTTGTTCACCGGCGAGGTCCCGGCGCAGGAGGACGAGCAGAATCCCGCGGTGTTCTACCTCGCGGTCTTTGCCAGCGTGCGACCGGAGAAACTCATCGCCGAGGTTCCGCTCAAGGCCAAGATCGCCACCCCCGATGCCATCGACTTCCTGGTCGCGCAGGCGGTACGTGGCCTCGGCCTGCAGCACCTGCCCTCGCCGCCGCCGGAGCTGCCGGTGAATCCCGACTGGCAGTACTTCAAGCTGCAGAACCTCGGCGAGCAGTGGAAGGAAGTGCAGTCCGCAGGACAGATCGCCTTCTATCTGCCGCCTGAATTCAAGGGCCTGCGCCTGGAATTCCTCATGGTCAGGAACTGACGTGCGCATCGCCCCGGTCCGACATCGCCGCTGCGCGGCTCGCCTGCTGCGCAGGCCTCCGCTGCGCGGAGGTCGTCCCGGTGCGACACCGGCTGCGCCGGTGGGTTGTGCTGTGCAGCTGTTTCAAAACAGC
>JANPIY010000377.1:0-1772 GCA_031425255.1 Planctomycetota bacterium | reverse complement strand
GCTCCGAGGCCGCCATTGCGGGCGAGATCGGGAAGTTTTTGCTGAACGGCGCGCTGTATCGCGGCCTGCGGCCGGTGATGTGGAGCCCGGTCGAGAAGACCGCGCTGGCCGAGGCGGAAATCGAATACCACGACCATGTCTCGCCGACGCTGTGGGGCAAGTTCCGGGTCCTCAGCGCCGCCGCGCCGGACCTGGTCGGCGCGGATGTGGTGATCTGGACGACGACGCCCTGGACCATGCCCGGCAACCGCGCGGTCGCCTATGGGGATGAGATCGACTACGCGCTGTTTACGCCGACGGCGGTGCTTCGAGACGGCGAGAAGATGGGGAGCACGCCGTCAGGGGGCGTCATCCACGTCGGCGAGAGAATGCTCGTCGCTTTGCCGCTACTGCCTGCCTTCTGCACGGATGCGGGGATCACGACACACGTCCTCAATCGCGTCCTCAAGGGCGCCGAGCTCGCCGGCGCCATCGCTGCGCATCCGCTCCGCGGCCATGGCTATGAGTTCGACGTCCCGCTTCTCGCCGGCGACTTCGTCACCACCGAGGCCGGCACCGGCTTCGTCCACATCGCGCCCGGCCATGGCGAGGATGACTTCGCGCTCGGCCGCGCGCATGGCCTGCCGATCCCCGAGACTGTGAACGACGACGGCACCTTCACCGCCCATGCCCCGGGCTTCGAGGGGCTGCACGTCTTCAAGGCGCACACCGCCATCTATGACGCGATGCGTGCGGCCGGCACGCTGGCCGCCACCGGCAAGCTGACGCACAGCTACCCGCATTCCTGGCGCTCCAAGAAGCCCGTGATCTTCCGCGCCACGCCGCAATGGTTCATCGCCATGGATGGCGAGAACCAGATCCGCGCCAAGGCGCTGGATGCGATCGCGCAGACGCAATTCGTCCCCGAGGCCGGCCGCAACCGGCTGCACGCGATGATCGCGGGCAAGCCCGACTGGTGCATCAGCCGCCAGCGCAGCTGGGGCGTGCCGATCCCGGTCTTCGTCGACAAGAGCACCGGGGAGCCGCTGCGCGACCAGGCCATCATCGACCGCGTGACGGCCGCCTTCGCGACCGAGGGTGCGGATGCCTGGTACAAGCCCGGTGCCGCGCAGCGCTTCCTCGGTGAGGGCCGCGATGCGGCCGAGTACGAGCAGGTGATGGACATCGTCGATGTCTGGTTCGAAAGCGGGTCCACCCATGCCTTCGTGCTGAAGGCACGCGGGATGCCGTTTCCGGCGGACCTCTACCTGGAGGGGTCCGACCAGCATCGCGGCTGGTTCAATTCGTCGCTGCTGGAAAGCATCGGCGCCAATGGCGTCGCCCCGTTCAAGGCGGTGCTGACGCATGGCTTCGTGCTCGACGAGCAGGGCCGGAAGATGTCGAAGTCGCTCGGCAACGTCACCGCGCCGCAGCAGGTCACCGAGCAGTATGGCGCCGACATCCTGCGCCTGTGGGTGATGAATTCGGACACGGCGCTCGACCTGCGCATCGGCCCCGAGATCCTCAAGCAGCAGGCGGAGCTGTACCGGCGCATCCGCAACACGCTGCGCTGGCTGCTCGGCAGCCTCGACGGGTTCTCCGATTCGGAAACCGTTGCCTACAACGACCTGCCCGAGCTGGAGCGATGGGTGCTGCACCGCGTCGCCGAACTGGATGCGCGGATGCGGGAGGCTGCGTCCTCCTATGACTGGTCGGGTGTGGTGCCTGCCCTGCATGATTTCTGCAATTCGGACCTGAGCGCCTTCTACTTCGACATCCGCAAGGATGCGCTG
>JANPIY010000376.1:0-9439 GCA_031425255.1 Planctomycetota bacterium | reverse complement strand
TGGCTCTGCGCTTTCCTCCTGGGTGCATCCGCCGGCATGGCGGGAGACGCAGGTCTTTCAGATCTTTCACGGCGCAAAGATCACCTCGCTGCTGACGAGCGCTCGGTGGACCTTGGGATCAGCGGTGTCGTTGACGCTGACGTACCAGGCGGTGGCGTCGGACGGGGGAGCGTTCCCTGACAGGGAGGTGGCGCTGATGGTCAGCGGTACCTCCCGCCAGGTGCGCGTGCCATTCTCGCTCGCCGGGCCGGTGGTGTAGCAAAGCATCGCTTGTCGGATGTCGATGCAGCGGGGCGGCCTGGTCATCTCGACGCTCACCCGGCTGCCAGCCACCACCGGTCGCGCGAGGTACGGCAACGCTGGCCCACCCACGAGTTCACTCTCGAGGTATTGCCACACCGGCTGGACCCGTTCGTCCCAGAAATGGCCGTGGCCGAAACCGCGCATGACGCAGAGGTTCTTCCGTCCCGGCACCAGTCGGTAGCTCTTCATCCAGCTGTCGAGGGGATAGAAACGGTCGTCATCGCCGTTGAAGAAGAACATCGGAACGCTGACCGATGGCAGGTACGTCGATGGATCCCAGGTGGAGACCCAGGTCTGTCGCCAACGCCTCGACATGCTGGCGAGGTCGTTGACCCATGCCCCGTTTTCGGCGAGATAACCGCAGCCGTACATCGGTACGGCGACGCGGAAACGCGGATCGACACCCGCGAGGACGCAGGTGTGGAAACCACCCCAGCTGATACCCCACAACCCGATGCGCTGGGCATCGACCTCCGGAAAACTGCGCAGCAGGCTGTTGGCCAGCATTCCATTCGCCACCGCATGGTACATCCACACCGCGGTGGGATCCTCACCGCTGCGATCCTCGAACGGCGACAGTCCACGGGTGGAGGCTGGCCCTGAATCGCCATCCCCAGGGCCACGGAATTCCTCCGGCCAAGCCATCTGGCCATAGACCGGGCCATCGCCCAGGCGACCGTTGGTGCTGATCGCCAGCGCGACGTACCCGCGTTTCACCGCCTCGACGACCCAGTTGGACATCGCCTGGCCATCCCAGCCATGGATCAGCACCAATGCCGGCGCTGGCGTACGGGCAGAGGCCTCGGCCGGTCGGCCGAAATAAGCGAAGACCTTGGTGAACCCGCCCGTGGTGGTGGGACTGCCCGGACCGCGGAACCACAGCGCCTTGATCGCCACCTCGCCCGCGGGATGGCTGCCCAGCAGTTCGAAGGGCGGTGCGACATCGAACTGTCCAGGCAACCACGGCGTGGATGCGGGCAGTGGCACCGACTCGCCAGCCGCAGCCCAAACGGACAGCACGCAGGCGACGACGGCGGTTGACAGCAGGCGCAGGGGGTGACGTACAGGAAGTGGAGACATGGACGACACACTCGCTGATGGCCGATGACCGGAAGGGTCATCGGTACTGATCGAATCAGTACCGATGCCATCATGCGCTCAGGGTTCCTTGCTGCGCAAGGCCTGGCGGGGAATGACCTGCCTGCTGAATCCTGGGCCCCGCCAGCTCACCACGCAGATGGCGGTGAGGTGATTGTCGAAGTACTCGATGCGGATGCGATGACGGCCCTTGGTCAGGCGTAGCGTTGGGCTGTGGTCGCCGCGTTCGCGGTGCCGGTTCCACTGATCGATGACCTTGCGTCCATCGATCCAGACCCGGATGCCATCATCGGAATGGGTCGAGAACACGTAGTCCCCATCCCGGGGTGCGATCACCGAGCCGGTCCAACGCACGCTGAAGGTCTCGGCGTCGATCCGTGGGGCGGGCGCATCGCGGCGCCAGCGGAAGTCGACCGTGCGGTCGATCCGGCGGTGGCCTTCCTGGGTCAATTCCTTGTCGTTGAAGTAGATCGCACTCAGGCCCTCCTCCTCATCCTCTTCACGGGTGGTGATGTCCAGGAACAGGCTGGCCTCGTTGCCCAGGCGCACCTCACCGAGCTGGCTCAGGCGCATCCGCTTGGCCGTGGGTTGGGGACGGTTGGGATCCCAGGTGCCCTGCTCGACCTCGCGCACGCTGCAGTCATACCGCGACAGGTCGCCGAGTCCTGGGAAGGCGAAGTCCACCTCCCGGGTTCCGCCCCGACTCCACACGGCGAGGGCGTGGGTGGTGCCATTGGAACTGGCGATCGCGCCGAGCGCATCCGAGGTGGTCACCCGGCTGCGCGACCCAGGCAGGGTGTTGATGAAATGGAAGGCGGGCACGCCGGACTTGTAGAGCCATTTCTCCGAGCCGTTGCGTTCACGATGATAATTGATCATCGAAAAAAACGTCGCGCCATCGCCGACGATGCCGATCTCCGGCAAATGTTGTCCAGGACCTTGCGCCCAATACAGGCGCTGCACACCGGCCAACTCCCGCCCGAGCAGGAAGCTCTCCAACGTGCGAGCGCAGAACTGGTGATTGAACATGGTGGCGCGGTTGCGCGGGAACGCGTCCCTGGGATCGCCGAAACACCACGCGTATTCGGTGATCCAGACCGGCGGCGCGCGCATGCCGCTGCGCCGGCTGAAAGCCTCGACCTGATCCTGCACGCGCTGGGCGCGACGGAGATGTTTGTCGGCCGAAGCGGAGGCGATGCGATCATCATCCGACCAGCCGAGGTAGATGTGATAGGAGACGAAGTCGAGGCGGAAGTTGCGTTGGTCGACCTCGGCGAGGAAGCGCCCCATCCATTGGTTGTCGCCAAAGCCCGACAGCGCGAATCCAGGTCCGCCGATGGTCACATTGGCCCGCCGCTCTGGACTCGCGCCCTGGTAGGCCGCAGCGAAACGACGGATGAAGGCATCCTGGTTGCTCCGATCGATGGCATCGCCGGCATGGGCCGAGCCCGAGCGGTCGAGCGTCATGAGATCGGGTTCATTGAACAGTTCGATGTCGACCTTCCTGCCGTTGGCGATGCTCACCACCTTTTTGACCACATTCCGGTAGTAGGTCTCGATGTCGCCCATGTCGTTCTTGAAATGTGGCGGCACGCGGATGCACACCAATGGCCGCACGCCGGCGGCGAAGAGCTGCTTCAAGATGGTCTCCTGCGACGGCCGGCCGTCGAACATCCTGGGATCGATACGGTCCGGGTCGGTGCTCCTGATATCTTCCGGCCATTCGAAGCGGGTGAAGGGCATCTGGGTCGGGTCCAGCACTTTGGCGCGGTCATAGATGCGATCGGCGTAGAGGATCTTGGTCGGGCAGTAGTCGCCGTAACGATCTTCCAGCGAGCCGCCCGCGTTGGCGTGATTCGCGAATTCGACGCGCACCTGCTCGACGGCGCTGACCGCGGTCAAGGTGCTCACCAGCAGAGCGATGAGCGTGCTGTGACGGGTGAAGCTGGACATGGAGGGTTCCTCGGTTGGCGAACGGCAGGTTCGCCGTCGACGCCGATGAATGGTGGTGAGGGCTGTCCCTTTTCGTCAGCCGGGATGCCACAAACGGCACCTGTATAAGGTGGAGCCGGCCATGGCGAAGCGTGGATCGTACTGAGGTGAGGAGGTCCGATGAGCCCCTCCCCTCGGGTCGCAACCGCGATTCCAGCTCCGCCCGTGGTTCTCAAAGCGACCGTCGGCATGCCGTACACGGCACCCCGCTTAGCGAATCACCTGTTCTTGCCCCATACTGGTCATGAGCAGGCACCAGCCTCTTGCCGGAGAACCACCATGCTGTCTCGACTCGTCCTCGTCATCCTGCACCTCCTCATCGCAACCGTCGCCGTGACCGTGGAGAAGAGCTCAGACGACCGTGAATGCGTCATCAGCGTCGGCACCACCGATGCAGTCGGTGGTGCCCGGGCTCTGCGCAAACCCGGCGAAGTGATCACCATCCGTGCCAAGCCACCGGCCAAAGGCATGCGTTTCGACCGCTGGGTCGGCAACACCCAGGTGCTCGCCGATCCCCTCGCCAGCGAGACCACCCTGACCATGCCGCAGGCGGGTCATCCCTTCGCCCACGTCCACGTCTCCGCTGCCTACCGCGCCACTACTCCCCTGCCCTTCGTCCATCCGCTATTCGCCGACCATGCGGTGCTGCAGCGCGACGCCACGATCCCGGTGTGGGGCTGGGCGGCCGCCGGCGAAGCGGTGACCGTCACGCTTGCCGGCGGCATGACCCAGACCGTCGCAGGCGCCGATGGCGCTTGGCGCGTCACCCTGGGGAAACTGCCGGCGGGTGGTCCGCATACCCTCGTCATCGCCGGCACGCGCACGGTCACCCTGACCGACCTTCTGATCGGCGACGTCTGGCTGTGTTCGGGACAATCCAACATGCGTGGATCTGGCCCCTCCGCCGAGGACGTCGCTGGCGCCGAGCTGCCGCTGATCCGCCAGTTCGAACACCACCCCGCCTCCGAGTGCTACGATGGCGGCCAGCCCTTCGCGACCTTCGAGGGCCACGCCGTGAAGTGGCAGGCCTGCACGCCGACGCTGGCCAAACACTGGTCGCGGGTGGCGTTCCATTTCGGCACCGCGCTGCACCGTCAACACCAGGTGCCGATCGGCTTGGTCACCAGCGCCTTCGACGGTTCGTTCATCGAGGCATGGATGCCCGAGGCCACCCTCGCCACCCTGCCGGAGTACCAGGTCGACGGGCGTTTCCGCCCGGCCTGGAATCTCAGCTGGGGTGGCGGCCAGACGCCGTTCATCCGCTATAATTCCCACATCGCGCCGCTGGGTACCTTCGCCATGCGCGGGGTGTTGTGGTATCAAGGCGAGAGCAACGCCAACGCCCTGACCTCATTGCGCTACCGCGACCTGCTGACGCTGATGATCCGCGACTGGCGCGCCACGCTGGGTCAGCCGGAGCTGCCATTCGTGGTCATCCAGATGCACGCCTTCGGCGCGCTCGACCAGAGCCGTCCGCCGACCAATCGTCGTGACACCTGGTGCGAGCTGCAGGAATCCCAGCTCAGCGTCGCCCGCACCGTTCCTCGCGTCGGCTGTGCCGTTACCGTCGACCTCGGTCGGGAGCAGAGCCTGCATCCGCCGGACAAGAAACGCATCAGCGAACGCGCGGCGCTGGTGGCGCGCAAGGTCGCCTACGACGAGCTGGTGGTGGTCTACGGTCCGCTGCTGCGCGGATCCCAGAACGAGGGCGGCCGCATCCGCCTGAGCTTCGATCACGCCCAGGGTCTGACCACCCGCGATGGTCAGCCGCTGCGCCATATCGCCATCGCCGGAGCCGACCGTCGTTTCGTCTGGGCGCAGGCGGTGATCGAGGGCGACACTCTGGTGGTGTCCAGCCCCGCCGTTCCCCAGCCGGTCGCCGTGCGGTACGCCTGGGGAGGCGCGCAACAGGAGGCGAACCTGGTCAATTCCGCCGCCCTGCCCGCGGCCGCTTTCCGCACCGATGAGTGGAAGGACGAGGCGTCCCGATGAGTGGCGCTGCCGAGTGTCGTAGGGGTCCAATCCCAGCCGTTCGATGGGGAACCGCATTGAAACCGCAGAGCTCGCAGAGGGCGCAGAGCTGGGAATCCCGGCTCTGCGCCCTCTGCGCCCTCTGCGGTTGGACCGGTCTTCACCGGTCATTCCAACTGGGAGAACCCACAAGGAATACCTCAGAGTCCGATACGAGCGCTCCCCGCCACCAAGCGAGGTACCGAAAACGTCCCCACGGACGTCAAAAGTCGTCGGCGGCGAAATCGTTGTGTGTTATGAGGACCATACGCATGCCGTCAGCCCTGCCCCACCTTCGCCATCTGTCCCTGGCTCTGCTCGCGCTGGCGAGCATGGCCGCCGCCGACAAATCCGGTCCCCTCAAACTGTGCCTGGAATGTCACCGGGGCGACAAGGCCAAGGGGGACATCAACCTCGACGTGCTGCCCGAGGGCACGCTGGCCGAACGGATCGCCACGCGCGCGCTGCTCGACGATGCCCTCGGCCAGGTCGAGCGGCAGGAGATGCCCCCGGCCAAGGCCAAGCAGCAACCCACCGCCGCAGAACGAACCGCTCTGATGGCGTGGCTGGGCGAACGCGTCACCGCCCTCGATCGCGCGATCCCGCCCCAGGCCGGCCGGGTGACCATGCGTCGCCTGAATCGGCTGGAGTACCGCACCACCATCCGCGACCTCACCGGCTTGACCTTCGACGTCCACTTCGACCCCACCCGCGACTTTCCCGAGGACGGTACCGGCCACGGCTTCGACTCCATCGGCTCGGCGCTGGCCATCTCGCCACTGCTGATGGAACGTTACCTGATGGCGGCCGAGGAGATCCTGCGCAAGGCCCTGGTCCTGGAAGGGCTCGACGGCCAGCGCACCTGGAGCGTCAGCGGCGACGCCCTGGTCTATTCGGCGGTCGATCCCAAGCAGAAGACCGGCACGGCGCTCGGTCGCTGGGCCGGGCAATTCGAGATCCCGCAGACCGGCGACTACCTCCTCAAGGTACGCATGAAGTCGACCAAGGACGAGGCCAAGCGGGAGGCCGCGATGGCGTGGGTCATCGATGACCAGCGCCCGCAGGATTTCGGCTGGAAGCGTTCGCTGAAACCCACCATGTCCGAACGTCGTCTGAAGCTGGAGGAGGGCTTCCACCAGATCGGGGTCAATTACGACGGCGAACGCGAGGGCAAGGACAGCAAGACCGTCCTGCCACCGGGCGCCGATGACGGCCTGATTACCGTCGAGGCCATCGAGATCAGCGGTCCGGTGGGCCTGAGCTTCGACAAGCTGCCCGACAGCCATCGCCGCATCATTCCCCTGCGCCCGTCGAAAGAGCTCTCGCGCACCGACGCCGCCCGCCAGGTGCTGAGCGGATTCGCCCGCAAGGCCTTCCGTCGACCGGCCAAGCCGGACGAGATCGACCGTCTGATGGCGGTGTTCGCGCAGGCCGACAGCGATGGGGCCTCGTTCGAGCGCGCGCTGTTTGCGCCGCTCTCGGCGATCCTGGTGTCGCCGCACTTCCTCTACCGCGTCGAACCCGATCGTGCGGTCGACCAGGCGACCAACGCCTTCGCGCTGTCGAGCCACGAGATCGCCAGCCGGCTGTCCTACTTCCTGTGGTCGTCGATGCCCGACGACGAACTTTCCAAGGTGGCGGATGGCGGGACGCTCACCGAGCCCAAGGTCATCGCCACGCAGGTCGCGCGCATGCTCAAGGATCCCAAGGCGGCGGCCCTGCCGGCGGCGTTCGTTCCGCAGTGGCTGCAGATCCTGCGGGTGGAGACCTTCATGCCGGACAAGAAGAGCGCCGGCGAACTGGGCACCGATCTGCGCCGGGCGATGCTGCAGGAGCCGGTGATGCTGTTCCAGCATGCGCTCGACGGCAACCTGCCGCTGAAGGAGTTGTTGGCGCCGGACTACACCTTCCTCAACGAGGAACTGGCCAAGCTCTATGACATCAAAGGGATCGAAGATCCACCCTTCGAGAAGGGCAAGGGCAACGGCAAGAATCGCGCCCTGCGCCTGACCAAGCTCGCAGGCGAGGTGCGGGGCGGCATCCTCACCATGGGCGCGGTGCTGACCGCCTCGTCGTATCCCGACCGCACCAGTGCGGTGCGCCGCGGCAAGTTCGTGCTCGAAGCCATTCTGGGATCGCCACCGCCACCGCCGCCGGCCGATGCCAATACCGAGCTGCCCGAGGAGAAGAAGGACGCCAAGGGCGTGGTCCAGACCCTGCGCCAGCGCCTGGAGCTGCACCGTGCCGATGTGGTCTGCGCCGGCTGCCATGCGCGCATGGATCCGCTCGGCTTCGGCCTGGAGAATTTCAACCCCATCGGAAAGTGGCGCGAACAGGACGGCAGCAAGCAGAAGATCGATTCGTCGGGGACCCTGCCCGACGGCAAGACCTTCAACGGACCGGTGGCACTGAAGAAGATCCTGCTCGAACGTCAGAACGAGTTCGCCCGCTGCCTGGTCGAGAAACTGATGACCTACGCCCTCGGCCGCGGCCTGGAGCCGGCCGACGCGCGTATCGTCAAGGAGATCGCCGCCGCCCACCAGTCGCGTGGCTATCCCGTGGGGGACCTCGTCACCGCCATCTGCCTGAGCACCCCCTTCCGCTATCAGAGCGCCCCATGATCACCCAACCCACCGTCCCGCCCACCCGCCGTCAGGTCCTGCATGGCATCGGCGCCGCCCTCTGTCTGCCTTGGCTGGAGTCGTTGACCCCACGCGCGATCCCTGGGGCGCCGCCAGCGAAACCACCGGTGCGCCTGGCTTGGCTGTACGTGCCCAACGGCGTCAATTCGTGGAAGTGGTTCCTGGAGAAGGAAGGCACCGATGTGCCGCTGTCGCCGACCATGGAACCGTTGGCGGCGCTACGCCAGCACGTGCTCTTCACCAGCGGCCTGACGCTCGATCCGGCGCGCGGCTATGGCGATGGCGGCGGTCAGCACGCGCGCGCCACCGCCGGTTACCTGACCTGCACCCATGCGCTGAAGAATCATGGCAAGGAGCCGCGCGTCGGCGTCTCCTGCGACCAGCTCGCCGCCCAGGTCATTGGTGGCCGGACCCGCCTGCCCTCGCTGGAGATCGGCTGCGAACGCCCCAACCCCCCTGGCGATTGCGACGCCGGCTATTCCGGCATTTACCGCAGCTGCATCTCCTGGCGCACGCCGAGCTCGCCACTGCCCTCGGAGATCAATCCGCGCAACGCCTTCCTGCGCCTGTTCGCCGACGGCACCCAAGGCACCTCGGCCAAGCGCACGGCGCGCGAGACCATGGTGCGCAAGAGCGTGCTCGACCTGGTGCTGGGCGATGCCAAACGCCTGCAGCCGGCGCTCGGCGGCGAGGACCGCAACAAACTGGATGAATACCTCTCATCGGTGCGCGCGGTGGAGGAACGTGTGCAGGCGGCCGAACGGAATCCGGCCCCGCCGGCGCCGGACGGCACGCCGACCCCGCGCGGCATTCCCGCTGATTTCCAGATACACATCCGTCTGATGATGGACCTGCTGGTGCTTGCCTTCCAGAGCGACAGCACCCGCCTGATCACGCTCATGCTGGCCAATGAAGGCAGCGGCAAGACCTTCCCCGAGCTCGGCCTGCTGACCTCGCACCACTGGTTCGGCCATCATGAGAAGAAGCCCGACAAGCTCGAGATCATCCACAAGGTCGATCGCTGGTACGTCAGCCAGTTCGCCTACCTGATCAAGCGCCTGGCCGACACCCGCGAGGGTCAGGGCAGCCTGCTCGACCACTGCGGCCTGGTCTACGGCTGCGCCCTGCGCGACGGCAACCTGCACGACAGCGGCGACCTGCCGATCCTGGTCGCCGGCCGCGCCGGCGGCGCGATCACCCCAGGACGCAGCGTAATGTGGCCGAAGGAGACCCCGCTCGCCAACCTGCACGTCTCGCTGCTGCAGGCGGCGGGCGTCGCCGCCCCCAAGGTCGGGGGCAGCACGGGTTCGCAGGGCCGCCATGGCGGATCACGTCCGAATGAACGGTTGCACCACCATAAGAGAGGTGGGGGGCCGTCAAGGGTTTTTTAATAT
>JANPIY010000375.1:0-1767 GCA_031425255.1 Planctomycetota bacterium | reverse complement strand
CTGCATCCGTTCTCTTTTTCGTCCGACTTGCGCGCGTCCTGGGCATAAGCCGTGGTGCCGGCTGCGGCAATTCCGGCGGCGGCGGCGAGGGCGATTGCAATGCTGTTGCGGCGTTTCATGGTCACTCCTGTTTTGCTCGATGGATGGATTACTCCCACTTAGGTGGCGCTGGACCGCCCCTCGTTCAAGGGTGAATGTGTAAGCAGAGGTATCCAAGAGCCTGCTTGCAACTGGCCTGACTGGCATGCGCACTCAGACGCACGGCAACCACGTTGAACTGCATCTTGGATGCGGACGGCTCAGTCATTTCAGTGGGTCAGTTCCCCGGAGGGCCTGCAAAGAGCACACCTGCCGCTCGAGCTCGTCGATCCGGCCGAGGTAGCCCATGAGGATGGCGACCGTGAACACGTCCAGGTCGAATGCCACGCGCAGCTTGCAGACCGTGCGAAGCGGCACGATGCAGCCGGCGCTGAAGACGCCCTCCTGCGGGTTCGCCTCCAGCGGTGCCAATGCGCCGTACTCGACCATTTCGGCGAGTTCCTCGGGATTCATGCCGCTGACCCGGGACAACTCCGCGATGCTCACGGTGTCGCGCGCATCCAGCCACGTCATTTCAGATTGCGGCTGGTGCATGGTCATTCTCCTTGGTCTGGGCAGCGCGCGGGTTGAAGTCCGAGGCCTGGGCGAGTTGTGAAAACAGCTCCCGCTCGCGCTCAGTCAGCGTGGCGGGGACGTCGATGCGCACGGTGGCATACAGGTGGCCGCGCCCGCCGCGACTGTCGTGCAGGCCCCGGTCTCGCAGCCTCAGCTTCCGGCCCGACTGGCTGCCCGCCGGGATGGTCAGCGCTACGGGACCATCGAGCGTGGGCACTTCCACCTGCGTTCCCAGGGCTGCCTCCCAGGGCGCGAGCGCCAGTTGGAAATGCAGGTCGCGTCCGTCAGGCCGGAACACCGCGTGCGGCGCGAGCACGATGTGCAGGTAGATGTCGCCGTCCGCTCCACCGGACTGGCCCTTGCCGCCCTTGCCGCGCAAGCGCAGCTTCTGCCCTTCAGACACGCCAGGCGGGATCGTCACCTGGAGCGACTTGCCGCCTTCGCCGTCTTTCAAGTCGAGGCTGACGATGGTGCCCCGGTGGGCGTCCTCCAGGCTGATGCGCGCGGCAGTATCGTAGTCGCGGCCATGGCGAGGCACAGGTCCGCGCGCCGGGCCCGCGTGCCTTCGGCCAAGCGCCGCCAGGAATTCCGCCAGGTCTGCATTGTCGAAGTCGGCGGCCCCCGACGCAGGGTCATGTCGCCACTGGGGCGGCGCGGAAAACTCCTCGCCGGCGGGCCGGCGTCCCAATGCATCGTACGCCGCGCGCTTCTCGGGATCCTTGAGCGTTGCATAGGCTTCGGCCGCTTCCTTGAAGCGCTCCTCCGCGCCTGCCGCCTTGGAAACATCGGGGTGGTGCAGGCGCGCGAGCTTTCGATAGGCTTTCTTGATCCGCGGCAGGTCGGCATCGACGGGCACGCCCAGGGCGGCGTAGTAGTCCTTGTACTTCACGAGATCAAAGTCAAGGCGTGATCGCCACTTTCAGCACCCCATCGCGCTGGTTGGCGAAAAGCTCGTACGCCTGTTCGATCTGCGCGAGCTTGAAGCGGTGCGTCACCAGCGCGCCCAGGTCGACGCGGCCGGAGGCCACCACGTTCATCAGCCGGCGCATGCGTTCCTTGCCGCCGGGACACAGCGTGGTCACGATGCGGTGGTCGCCCAGCCCCGCGGCGAAC
>JANPIY010000374.1:0-17615 GCA_031425255.1 Planctomycetota bacterium | reverse complement strand
GGTGCTCAGGTGGGAACGATCAGGCGGCAGCATGGGGATGGGCGCAGGATGGAGACCTCCACCCGCACGACCAGTCCCCCCCTGGGACCGCCTGATCGTTCCCACCTGAGCACCGAGCAGCGCAATCCGCGCAGCGCGGATCTGCACACCCTCGATGCCGCCGGGCTGGTGGCGTTGATGAATGCGGAGAACCGCGCGGTGCTGGCGGCCCTCGATGACGCCGCACCGGCGTTGGCGGCCTTCATCGCCGCGGTCGAGCCGGGCTTCGTCGCCGGGGGACGACTGGTCTATGTCGGGGCGGGGACCTCTGGACGGCTGGGCGTGCTCGATGCCTCGGAGGCGCCTCCGACCTTCCAGGTCGAGCCCGGACGGATCGTCGGGATCATCGCCGGTGGCGACGGTTCGCTGCGCCAGTCGAGCGAAGGCCGCGAAGACGAACGAGATGGTGCACGGAGCGAACTCGACGCGTTGGCCCTCTCCGGCCGCGATGCCCTGATCGGCATCGCCGCGGGCGGGACCACGCCGTACGCGCTGGGCGCCATCAGCATGGCCAAGGCGCGCGGCGCGCGCACCGCGCTGATGACCTGCGTCGTGGTGCCGCAGCCCACCGACGCCGATCACTTGCTGCTGCTGGCCACTGGCCCTGAGGTGCTCACCGGTTCGACCAGGCTCAAGGCCGGTACTGCGACCAAGCTGGCACTCAACACCATCTCCACCGCGCTGATGGTGCGCGCCGGCAAGGTCCACGGCAACCTGATGGTCGATGTGCGCGCCACCAACGCCAAGCTGCGCGACCGCGCGGCGCGCATCGTCAGCACCCTCACCGGCGTCGACCGTGCCGCCAGCTTTGCGCTCCTCGACCAGGCTGGCGGCGCCGCCAAGACCGCGGTGGTGATGCAGCGTCTGGGCCTCGACCGGGCGCAGGCCGAGGCCCGCCTGGGTGCCGTCCACGGCCGGCTGGATCGCCTGCTGGAGTGAACCGGCCCGCAGGCCAAGGCTGTACATCCGAGATAAGTGGCCGCAGAGGCGCAGAGGCGCAGAGGTGAAAAAGACCCGGCTTTGCGTTTCCTCTGCGGCTCTGCGGCTCTGCGGCCGATTCTAAACTGGTACGGCGAAATCCACGTTCCTGGACCCGGCCTTGACCGTGGACAGAGCATCACCTGATCCATCATGCCGAAACCGCCGCGCCGCCCAGCGCGGCAAGGAGCGTCCATGGCCCTCATCCCTCGTCGTCCGCTGTCGCTCGCCTGGCTCGCCCTCTGCGGGTCGACCGCTCTCGGTGCCGCCGAGTTCGAGCCGTTGAGCGAGACCCGGGACTGGTATCTGTCGCTCGGCGTCGCCGTCGTGCCGGAGGTCGAGGAGGAGTCCAGCGGACCCGGCGGCACCTCGACCTACCAATGGGATGACCTGGAAGATGACGTCGCCCCCAGGCTGGCAGTCGGCTACCTCGCCTGCGCCGGCGGTCCGGGCGGCGGCTGGGCGCTGGGTGCGGAGGTGGTCGCCGCTACCTGCGACATCACGCCCGCGAAGTACCAGGTCGGCGGCCTGGACTTCGCCAACACCAGCGGCAACCACCTGCGCTATGCCAGCCTCGGCGTCACCGTCTTCGGCGGCTACGAGTTCGGCATCAATTCCGACGCCGAGAGCATCAGCACGTTCCTGCTGGTGACCCCCTTCGTCGGCGGCGGCATGGCCTACGCCGAGAGCGACCTCAAGATCGGCAACGATTCCTACGCCGAGGACAGCGGCATCGGCTGGTACGTCGAAGGCGGCCTGCGCCTCGGCTTCATCATCACCGAACGCCACTGGCTGCTCGGCGCCCTGGTCGATGTGACCGCGGGAACCGGCGAGGTCGAGGTCGACCTCGACAGCGGCACCTCGAGCACCCTGTACCTCGATCGCGTCGGCGTCGGCGGGTCGTTGGTGGTGGGATACCGGTTGTGAGAAAAAACATGAATTACATTACCTTCGTGCGCTGCCTCTTCGCCCTGCTGCTGATGCCGTTCGCGACTGCGGCGACCGTCAGCATTGCCCAGACCAACCAGCAGGTGGCCTACGAAGGTACGCCGAATACGGCTGCAGTGATTCTCCTGCAGCGTGGCGCCGGTGATTCGGTGGCGGCGTCCCAAGCGGTGACCTTCGTCGTCAGCGGCACGGCCACACGTGGGGTCGATTACGAGCTGAGCTCCCTGCCTGCTCAGAGCTTCACCACCACGCTCACCATTCCCGAAGGTCAGCAGTCCATTCAATTGATCATCACCCCGATCACTGATGCCGCTCGCGAGGGCGAGGAGACCGTGGGGATCCAAATAGTCTCGGTGGCGGGGACCGGCAACGTGCCCGGAGTTCCCAATTCTGCTTCCATCCCGATCGCGGACGACGACCTCGTTGTTTCGCTCCTCACCCCCTTGCCGACCGCCTTCGAAGACTACACCCCGGGCCCTGGCACGGTCCTGGATCCCGACGTCAATCGTCGAGGCGTTTTCCATGTGACGGTGACCTCGCCAGCGGTCGTGACCTCGGCCACCCCGAGCAACTATATCATCACCGAGCTGTCGTCCGGCGGCGCGTTTGGAGCTGCGACCCTCGGGACCGACTACACCGTCACCTACAAGATCGGTGGCAAGGACATGGGCCAGGGTCGCGGCTACCTGGTGCAGCCACGGCATTATCTCGTGGGCGGCACCCAGGTCGCCGTGACCGGTGGAAGCGGCGTGATTCCGCTGGGATCGTCGATCACGTTCAGCGGTCACTCCGCCACCACCTACACCACCACCGCTCTCTTCAGCGCAACCACCGGCACCTTGAGCTTCACTCCCGGTCTGGCCGAGGTGGTCGCCAATGATGAAACCGTGACGGTGACCTCGGTAAACAGCCCGACTAGTTTCAAGATCAACCAGGCCACCACTCCCCCTATCAGCGGTGACGTTTCGGTCACGGTGACGGGCGGTACGGGTCCCATTCCGCCCGGCGCGACCATCAGCTTCGCTGGCTTGACGGGAAACTATACCACCGCGGCAGGTCTCAATTCCCCCAGCGGTCTGCTCACCCTCACGGCCCCTCTCTCGGGCGGTGTCGCCCATAATGCCAATGTGACGGTCAGCGGGCCTATCCGCACCGGTCTCACCACTGCGGGCGCCACCAGCGAACCCATCGGTGGTCAGACTCTGATCCTCACCGGTGGCACCGGCGGCTTCGCCCGCGGCGACGTCTTCCGCATCGGCGCACAGACCTCCCCGCAATACGTGGTGACTGGTTGGACGCAGAATACGACTGATGAAGATGGCGAATTGGCATTCGAATCCTTCACCGGTGGTACCTCTCCAGGTCTCGACAGTGTGCTCACCGGCAACCCCGAGATCGTCACCCATTTCCCGGCGTCCTTCAGCGGCCCCGGTGGACGGCAGATCCAGGTGCTGGTTCCCGCCACCAGCACGCAGGTCGATTACGGCATCACCCCGGTCTCCGATGCGACGCCCGAAGCCAGCGAAACCCTGCTCATGCAATTGGTGACCAGCAACAATTTCCAGACCGCGCCGCCGACCATCGGTCAGATCGATATCACCGACGACGATGTGGTGGTGGCCTTCGATCCATCACTCAGCCTCAATGCCACCGAAGGCGGCACCAATGGATCCTTTCGCGTGACGCTCTCCTCCGCCTTCCCCGACCAGGTCGACATCGCCTACCTCATCAGCGGTACGGCGACCGCCGATGTGGTGGTCAATGGAGTGACCACCACCCTGAATGATTATGCGCCCCTCTCAGGCACCTTGAGCATCCCCGCCAACAGCACCTACGGCATTATCACGGTGCCGGCACGCGACGATGGGTTGCTGGAAACCACCGCCGACACACTGATCCTGACTCTGCAGCCGACCAACGATTACCGCGTGGTCACCTCCGTCGGTGCCAATGCCAATGCCTCGGCACAGATCACCCTCAATGACAAGCTCGGCACCGTCTCGCTGGAGACCGTCAGCGGTCAGATCGCTGGTCGCGAGCATCCCACGGCGGTGACCACCGCGCGATTCGTCGTCACCTTGCGCGACGATGCCGGGGCTGTGCGAGCGGCTCCGACCGATCTCACGGTCAACTATTCTGTCGGTGGCAGTGCGACCAATGGGACCGACTACCTGACCTTGACGGGCAGCGCCATCATCACCTCGGGGGCGTCGTCGCAGACCATCACGGTCACGCCAGTGGATGATTCCGCTCCCGAATCGACGGAAACTGTCGCCTTGACCCTCAGCCCGGCCCAGGGCTATCTGATCAGCACCACCGCCAACCTGGCATCCATCACCATCGCCGATGACGAGCCGGCGGTTGGAATCGTCAAGAGTTCCGATGCTACCGAAGGCGGCGCGGCGGGCGTGTTCACGGTCGGCTACCTGCCACCCGCGCTCAATCGCGACATCACTGTCGATGTGACCTACGCCGGCACCGCCGGCGTAGGTGACTTCACTGCCACGGCCTCCCAGGGCCTGGTCACCGCCGTGGTGATCAAGGCCAATGAGAATTCCGCCACGGTGACCATCGCTCCCACCGACGACAGCACGCCGGAGGGTAGCGAGACCGTGATCGCAACCATCACGCCCAAGCCCGCGGTCTATACCCTCTCTCCCTTGGCCACGGCGACCATGTCGCTGATCGACGACGAACCCGTACTCAAAATCGTCAAGCTCTCCGACACCGAGGAGGGTTCGGCGACCAAGGGCTCCTTCCGGGTCTTCTATGAAGGCGCCTCGGTCGGACGCGACATCGCCGTCACCCTCAGCTACCCGGCCGCGACCGCAACCGCCGCCGATTTCATCACCGCGCCGCCGACCACCGTGACCATCCCCAGCACGGGCTCGGAAATCGTGGTTGAGATCTCGGCCAAGTACGACGGCATCGCCGAGGGTTCAGAAACGGTGGAGTGCACGATCGTCGCCAATGCCGCGGTCTACACCATCGCCACCGCCTCGGCCACCTTGACGATCACCGATCGCATCCCGACCCTGACCCTCACCTGCACCACCTCATCGCTCGAGGGCAACTCCGCCAACGCAGGCACCTTTGACATCACCTCCTCCTTCGCCCCCCTGACCCCGATCACCATCGCTTACACCGTCACCGGCACGGCGATCCCCGGGGCGGCAGCCGGCGGGACCGTCGACTACAAGACCCTGAGCGGGACGGTGAGCCTGAGTGGCACCACCGCATCCATCCCGGTCGAGGCCTTCACCGACGCACTCTTCGATCCAGAGGACACCATCATCGTCACCCTGACCGAAGTGACGCCGCCAACCTTCGCGAAAGCCGGGACCACCGCCTTGAGTGCGACCATGCAGATCATCGACGCGATCCCCGGCGTGGTCTACCTGACCAGCGACGTCGCCGACGGCACCACGCTGGGCAAAGATGACGTGGCCCTCATCACCGTTTATTTCAGCCAGCCCATGACGGTTAGTGGCAACCCCACCCTGACCATCGAAACGGGCCTGAACGATACGCTGGCAACGTTCGTCCGTTCGGAAAACAACGGCTACCAGCTGGTCTTCCGCTACGTCGTGCGCTCAACCGACACATCGCCGGATATGGACTATGCCGGCACCACCGCTCTTGCTCTCAATGGCGGTACGATCCTGGGCATCGGTGGCGTCGCAGCCACGCTTACCTTACCTGCCCCAGGAAGCGCCGACTCGCTCTCGGCGGGAGGCACCCGTCCCATCGATGGCGAGGCCGGCGGCGGCAAGCCCGCGCCAGGTATCGTCCCCAGCGACGGTGGCGGCGGCTGTGGCCTCGGCTCCGGCCTCGCCGCGCTGGTAGCGCTGGCCTTGTGCATGCTGGCGGGATTGGCGCTCAGCGCGGGGCGTCCACGCGCTTAGTACGTGTGCATATCAAATGGCCTTCCCCTCCGCACATCCGTGGTCTGGCGTCCTGCTCGTACTCGCGCTCGCGACACCCGCGGTCGCCGTCGAGCAGTTGACGCTCGCAGCGGCGCTGCTGCGCGTGCAGCAGGTCAACGAGAACGCCGGCATCGCGCGTGAGCGCATGGCGCAGGCCGACGGCGCGCGGCGCGAAGCCTATGCCGAACTGTTGCCGACCCTCGCCCTGTCGGCCGCCTACACCCCGTGGGCCAACCGCGACGCGCCCTATACCGATGGCGGCCTCGAACTGTCGCTGCGGCTGTTCGATCCCAGCTCCATCCCGCGCCTGCGCCAGGCCAACCGGCTCATCCTCGCCGAGCAGCTCGATGCCACCGAGATCCGTCGCACGCTGGCCTTCGATACCGCCAACAGCTTCTATCTGGTGCTGGCCGCGAGCGCGCTGGAGCAGGCGGCGGCACGGCGCCAGGAGGTTGCCGACGAAGCCCTGCGCCAGGCGCAATTGCGGGCTGAAGCCGGGCTGACCGAGCGCAGCACCGTCACGCGCAGCCAGCTGGAATCGGCGACCGCGCGCACCGAACTGATCCGCGCACGTTCAGGCGCGTTGAAGACGCGCTACGTGCTGTTCCATCTGCTCGGTGCCGAGTCCGACCAGTTGCGCAGCGACCATGCCTGGCCGGAATTGGTGATGCCGGCGGAGGCGGCGACCACCACGCCTCCCTTCGACGACCTCCTGCGCGAGGCGTTGACTGCGCGCGGCGACCTGCAGGCGACGCAGGCGCGGGCCGAGGCCGCACGCTTCGCTGCCGACGAACCGCTCACGCAAACCCTGCCCAAGTTCTTCCTGCGGCTGGACGGTGCCTACACCGATGACGCGGCGCGCACCTTCCGCGGCGATGACACCCAGTGGCAGGCGTCGGTGGTGGCGACCTGGGAACTCTACGATGGCGGTGCGCGTTACGGGCGGCGCGAGCGTCTCGCCGCGGCGGCGCGCGAGCAGGCGCTGGTCGCTGAGGCCGGCCGTCGGCGCCTGGGCCTCGAACTGGCCAATGGCCTGTCCGATCTCCACACCGCGGTGGCGGCGGTCGAACAGGCGCAGGTCCGCCTCGATGTCGCACGCCAGAACGCGGCGGAGACCGGCATCCGCTTCCAGCAGGGGCTCTCCACCGCGCTCGAACAGGCCGATGCCACGGTCGCCGCTTACGAAGCGGAAAGCGAACTCGCGCGCAGCCGCTTCAACCAGCAGCAATCCCAGTTGGCGCTCGAACACGCCGTCGGCCGTTGGCCGGCCGGCCAGCAGCCGGTCGCGCCCGAGGCCAGACCGTGAACGGCATTCCGACGCGCCTCCCGTCGATCGCTGACGAAGGACTCTGCATGAGGCTTTCCCTGGGGCTTCGTCTCCCCACCCGCGTGGTCCTCGCCGGCCTGGGCCTGATGCTGCTGGCCGCCTGTGGTGCGGAAGCCGGCAAGGGCGCCGGCAAGGGCGCCAAACGCGATCTGCGCTTCCCGGTCCAGGTCGAGACCGTCGCGCCCAGGGCGGTCCAGTTCAGCATCAGTGCGGTCGGCTCGGTGGCGGCGTTCGAGACCGTGGCGATCACCGCCCGCGTCGCCGGGGCGGTCGAGCGGGTGTTGTTCGCCGAGGGCGAGACCGCAACTCCCGAACGCGTGCTGGTCGAGATCGAACCCGAGCGCTTCCGCCTCGCCCAGGCCTCGGCCAAGGCGGTGATGGGGGGTGCGGAGGCGGCCCTGATCGACGCCGAGGCGTCGCTCACCCGGCGCGAGACCGTCAACCGCGACAATCCCGGCCTGGTGCGCGATGAGGACCTGCAGAACGCGCGCGCGCGTTCCGCCGCGCTGCGCGCCCAGGTCGAGCAGGCGCGCAGCGCCTTGGCGGTGGCCGAACTCAATCTGCGCGACGCACTGGTGCGTTCGCCGGTGGCCGGCGTGCTGCAGACCCGCGAGGTGCAGACCGGCCAGTATGTCCAGCCGGGCACCCGCCTGGCGACGGTGGTCCGGCGCGACCCGCTGCTGCTGCGTTTCCGCGTGCCCGAAGGCGACGCCGCCCACCTGCGCGAGGGCCAGGCGCTGGCCTTCGCGGCCGGCGGCGAAGGGCCCTTCAACGCCCGCATCACCCTGGTCGGTGGCGCCGCCGATCAGGTCTCGCGCCTGGTCGATATCACCGCCCGGGTGGACGATCCCAAGCAGGAGCGCCTGCGCCCTGGGGCCTTCGCGCAGGTCACCATCGCGGTCGGCGCCGCCGAGAATCTGCCGATCATCCCACAGCGCGCGGTGCGCCCGAGCGAGCTCGGATTCGTCGGCTATGTCATCGAGCGACGTGGCGAGCAGGACGTGGCGGTGCGCGCGGTGCTGACCCTCGGCCTGCGCACCGCCGACGGCGGGGTCGCGGTGCGTTCGGGTCTGAAGCCTGGGCAGCACCTGGTGGTGCGCGGCGCCGAGGCCTTGAGCGATGGCGCCCTGGTGGTGGTCGAGAGCCCGTCACCGGTCGCCACCGGAATGCCGGCGCCGGTCGCCACCGGAACGCCGGCCGCGGCCGGCGCTGCGCCGGCCCGGAAGCCCTGACCATGCGCTTGACCGATGCCTGCATCCGCCGGCCGGTGATGGCGTGGATGCTGATGGGCACCGTCATCATCCTCGGCCTGCTGGCGGCGAGCCGCATCGGCATCAGCCAGCTGCCCGATGTCGACATCCCCATCGTCAACGTCGATGTGAGCTGGGAGGGCGCGGCGCCGGCGGTGGTCGAGAACGACGTGGTCGAGATCCTCGAGGAGGCCTTGGCGCAGGTCGAGGGCCTCAAGGCCATCCGCTCGACCGCCCGCCAGGGTGGCGCCTCGCTCACCCTGGAATTCAACCTGGGTCGCGACATCGACCTCGCCATGCAGGATGCGCAGGCGAAGGTCGCGCAGGCCCAGCGTCGGCTGCCCACCGACATCGATCCGCCGGTCATCCGCAAGTCCAACCCCGAGGACTTTCCGATCATGTGGCTGGGCCTGAACGGGCCCTTCTCGGCGCAGGTGCTCAGCGACTACGTGCGCTACCGCATCAAGGACCGCCTGCAGCTCGTGCCTGGGATCGGCGAAATCATTATGGGCGGCGCGCTCGAGCGGAACGTCCGCGTGTGGCTCGATGCCACGCGCCTGGACGCGCAGGGACTCACCGTGGCCGAGGTCACCAACGCCCTGCGCCGGCAGCACGTCGAGCTCCCCGCCGGCCAGCTCATCAGCGGCGGGCGCGAGACCAACGTGCGCGTGCTGGGCGAGGCCATGGACCTCGCGACCCTGCGTGGCCTCACCGTCGCTGAACGTGGTGGTACGCCGGTCACCCTGGAACAGGTCGCCCTGGTCGAGGACGGCTTCGAGGACGTGCGCCGCCTGACCCGCGTCGACGGCTTCACCGCGCAGGGCATGGGGGTGAAGAAGCAGCGCGGCGCCAACGCCGTGGCGGTGGCCGACGGGGTCCGCGCCGCGGTGGCCGAACTGCGGCGCGACCTGCCGCCCGGCATGGCGCTGAGCGTCAACTACGACGGCACCGTGCACATCAGCGACTCGGTGCACGAGATGCAGTTCGAGATCCTGCTGTCGGTGCTGCTGACGGCGGTGATGTGCTGGTTCTTCTTGGGCTCCTGGTCGAGCACCATCAACGTCGTGCTGGCGATCCCGATGTCGCTGCTCGGCACGGTGGCGGTGCTCTACTTCCTCGGCTTCACCCTCAACACCTTCACCCTGCTCGGCCTGGGCCTGGCGGTCGGCCTGGTGGTCGATGATGCCATCATGGTGCTGGAGAACATCACCAGACACCGCCAGCTCGGCGAGGACCGCATCCGCGCGGCGAAGTACGGCACGCGCGAGATCGCCTTCGCCGCGCTCGCGGCCTCGGTCGCGGTGGTCGCGATCTTTTCGCCGGTGCTGTTCATGGATGGCATCGTCGGGCGTTTCTTCCTGCAGTTCGGCGTCGCCTTGTGCGTCGCCGTGATGCTCTCCTACGTCGAGGCGGTGACCCTGGCACCGGCGCGTTGCGCCCAGTTCCTGGCGGTCAACGAGGGGCGTACCGGTCCGGTCGGCCGCCTCGCCGAGGCCTCCTTCGCCTGGTTGGAGCGGCTCTATGCGGTGGTGCTCGGCCGCAGTCTGCGCCATCCCTGGCTGGTGCTGTCCGGCGCGGGTCTGGCGGTCATGCTCTCGCTCGGGCTATTCGTCCTGTTGCCTCGGGAAATGGTGCCGGCGCAGGACCAGTCGCGGCTGCAGGTCCGCCTGCAGACCGCGGTGGGTTCATCGATCACCGAGACCGACGCTCTGGTGCAGCAGGCCGAGGCCATCATCAACCGCCTGCCGGAGGTCGAGAGCACCTTCGTCATGGTCGGCGGCTTCGGTGGCGCGACCGGCGTCAATACCGCCGGCGTGTTCATCACTATGGTACCGAAGAGTCAGCGCGCGCTGAGCCAGGCGCAGTTCCAGGATCACCTGCGACGCGAACTGCGCGGCATCGCCGGTTTGCGGGTGATGATCCAGGATCCGTCGCAACAGACCTTCACCGCCCAGCGCGGATTTCCCGTCGAGCTCTCGGTCCGCGGCGCGGATTGGGACACCCTCATCGGCGCCAGCAGCAAGCTGATGGGCGATCTGGCCAAGAGCGGTCTGGTGGTCGACCTCGACAGCGACACCGAGCTGGGCATGCCCGAGCTGCGGGTGATCCCGGACCGGGCGCGCTGCGCCGATCTCGGGGTGTCGATGGACGATGTGGCGACCTCGCTCAATGCGCTGGTCGGCGGCGTGCTGGCGGGCAAGTACTCCAACGGCGACCGGCGCATGGACATCCGCGTGCGCCTGCTCGCGGACCAACGCACCAGCGCCGAGGATCTGCAGCGTCTGCGTGTGCGCACCCGCAGCGGCGACTTGGTCGCGTTGTCCTCGCTGGTACGCGTCGACGAGAAGCCGGCCCTGCAGGACATCCGCCGCGCCAATCGTCAACGCGCGGTGGGACTCAACGCCAACATCGCCGCCGGCCACTCGCAGCAGGAGGCGCTCGCCCTGGTCGAACGCCTGGGCACCGACCTGCCGGACGGGTACCGCGTGGTGCTGGTGGGCGCCAGCGCAAGCTACCGCGAGAGCTCGACCGGCCTGTGGTTCGCCATGGGCTTCGGCATCCTGGCGGCCTACATGGTCCTGGCGGCACAATTCAATTCGTTCCTCCATCCCCTCACCGTGTTGTCGGTGCTGCCGCTCTCGCTCACCGGTGCGGTCATCGCGCTGTGGCTCGGCGGTCAGTCGCTCAACCTCTTCAGCATCATCGGCCTGCTGCTGCTGATGGGCATCGCCAAGAAGAACTCGATCATCCTGGTCGACTATGCCAACCAGTTGCGCGCGCGGGGCGAGACCGCCGACCCCGCCGAGGCCATGCGCCGGGCCGGGCCGGTCCGCCTGCGGCCGATCCTCATGACGTCCGGCGCCACCATCCTCGCGGCCGTGCCGCTGGCGCTGGCGCTGGGACCCGGCGGTGAGATCCGTGCGCCGATGGCCATCGCGGTGATCGGCGGCGTGATGGTCTCGACCGTCCTCAGCCTGGTGGTGGTGCCGGCGTTCTATGTCCTGGCCGATCGCTTCGCCCGACTGTTCCGGGGTCCTGATGGTAATGCTACGACAGCCGCTCCTGCCGCATCAAGTACGGCCAGGGGTTAGTTCCTGCACCCTGAGCTTTTCCATGCGAATTGCTTCCGCATGGGAAAGAATCCGAACCTCACCATCGAGCCGCCACACGTGCCAAAATGCAGATAGCCAAGGGCTTCCAGTTGTTGGCATGAGGCATCGGCGGTTGGACATCCACCCGCCGGGCCTGGCCATAGGTTCTTCGGCGCGTCTCGGCGATGTTTGTATTCCCCTCCGCGGTTGGCAGTCTCCCCATCCTCATGGCGAACCGCTCCCGGCCGGACCTTCACGACCAGCGACCAGAGGCTGCCCTGGAGGCCCTCGGTCCCACCGCTGCATGCCACGCGCCGGTGCCGCGTTTTCCCATCGTCGGCCTCGGCGTCGCCGCCCATGGCTTGGCGCAGGTGATGGAATTCATCACGCACATCCCCCCCGGCAGCGGGGCGGCGTTCGTCATCGTCCAGCACCTCGGGGCGAGCCACGCCCAGCCCCTGCTCGCGTCGTTACAAGCGGCCTCGGTCATCCCGGTTGCCGAGATCAGCGACGGCATGCGCATCACCCCGGATCGGGTGTACCTCGTTCCCCCGGATTGTGACCTGACGCTCATCCATGGAGTGCTGCGTCTGCTCGCCATCCAAACGCCGTGGGACGAGCGGCTGGCGATCGATCACTTCTTCCAGGCGCTGGGGCGGGATCAGCAGCAGTATGCGGTCGGCGTGATCTTCTCCGGCACCGGCACGGATGGCATCGCGGGCCTGCGGACCATCAAGGAACACGGCGGCTTGACGGCGGCGCCGGGAGCGGGCTGTGCCGATTTCGATGTCGTGTCGGAGAGCGCCGTTCACGCCGGGGTGGTCGATGTGGTCGCAGCGGTGCAGCAGCTGCCGGTCCGCATCCTGGGGCTGATGGGGAGGCCCAAGCGTGCGGTGCGGCTCAACCTTTCCGCGGGCGACCGTGATGGAGTCATGTTGGCACGGGTCTTGCAATTGTTGCTGGGGCAGACCGGCCATGACTTTTCCCTCTATAAGATGACCACGCTCTATCGTCGGATCGAACGACGGATGGGCTTGCGCCGCTTGGGCACGCTGGAGGAGTATGTCCACTACCTCGAACAGACCCCAGGGGAGGGCGCCCTGCTCTTCAAGGAGCTGCTGATCGGCGTCACGCGTTTCTTCCGTGACCCCGAGGTCTGGGATCAACTGCGCGATCAGGTACTTCCGCTGCTGATGGCAGCACGGCCGGAAGGTGGCGTGCTGCGGGTGTGGATCGCGGGCTGCGCCAATGGCGAGGAGGCCTACTCGCTGGCGATGATCTTCCATGAAGCCTTGGACGTGATCCGGCCGACGACCGCTCTCACCATGCAGGTCTTCGCCACCGATCTGAACGCCACGGCGATCGAGCGGGCGCGCCGTGGGTTGTATCCCGCCAGCATCGCGGCGGCGGTGTCGCCCGAGCGGCTCGGACGGTTCTTCATCGAGGACGTGCGCGGCTACCGGGTCGCCAAGCAGATCCGCGAGATGGTGATCTTCGCCCAGCACAGCCTGCTCGCCGATCCCCCCTTCACCAAACTCGACCTCGTCGCCTGCCGCAACGTGATGATCTACTTCACGCCTGACGTACACGAAACGCTGATCGCACGTTTCCATTTCAGCCTCAACCCCTCAGGCATCCTCCTCCTCGGCAGCTCGGAATCGGTCGGTGCGGCCGGGACCCTGTTCACGCCGCTCAGCGGCAGCGGCCAGTTCTACCAGCGCTCGGATGCGCAGCAGACGCCGCTTCCAGGTCTCACCCCCGGGTTCTCGCTCTTCACGCCGCTCGTGCCACTCAGCCGGAGTGATCCCATGAATACCCATGCCATCGCCAATCTGCAGAGCCTGGCCGACCAGTTGCTGCTGCAACGGTACGCGCCCGCGGCCGTCCTGGTCACCGGCAACGGCGACATCGTGCATATCAGTGGCAAGACCGGCAAATACCTCGAACCGGTCAGTGGCAAGGCCAACTGGAACATCCTGGCCATGGCTCGCGAAGGCTTGAGCGCCACGCTGAGCGAAGCCTTCCACGATGCCCAGCGCCAGCAGGCGCCGGTGACGTTGGCGGGAGCGCTGACCGCAGCCGGGGAAGACGCCCGCATCGTCGATATCACCGTCCAGCCGCTCCAGGAGCCCTTGGCGTTGCGCGGCATGTCGATGGTGGTGTTCGCCGACGTTACCGCCCCCAGCCCGGCCCCCCCGCCGGACAGGAACGAGCGGAGCGCCCGCCAGAGCGCCCGCCTGACAGCGATGGAATCGGCGCTCAATTCCCTGCGCGAGGAATTGCGGAACACCCGCGAGGAGGCCCAGACCTCACGCGAGGAACTGACCTCGACCAACGAGGAGCTGCAATCCACCAACGAGGAGCTGACCACCTCGTCGGAAGAATTGCGCACTATGAACGAAGAACTGCTGCGCGCGCGCGCGGCGGCGGAAAACAGCCTGGCACGCTACACCGACCTCTTCGCCTCGGCCCCGACCGGCTATGTCATCGTCGACCGTGGCGGGGTAATCACGCAGGCCAACCGCTGTGCGGGAGAACTGCTCGGTCTCGGGCGTGAGCAGCCTGCCGGCGGCCCCCTCGCCCTGTTCGTCATCGAGGCCGAGCGCCCGGTCTTCAACGCCTGCTGCGAAAAAGCCTTCGCCAGCCGCGAGGCGCAGGTGTGCGAGGTGGCGTTGTGGCGCGCGGCGGATGCCCCCCGCCGCGTGCGCATCTCGGCCCTCGTGGCCGAGGATGGCCGCACCTGCCGGGTGGTGGTGGTGGACCTCAGCGAGATCTATGCGTCGGAGATGGCGCTGCGTGAAAGCGAGGAACGTTTCCGCAACCTCGCCGATCATGCTCCGGTGCTGATCTGGATCGCCGGGATCGACAAGCGGTGCACCGAATTCAATCAGAGCTGGCTCGATTTCACTGGGCGCACGCAGGCGGAGGAAGCCGGCAGAGGCTGGGCCGATTCCATCCATCCCGACGACCGCGTGCGCTGCCTGGCGCTCCATGACGCTGCCTTCGACACTCAGCAGAAATTGAGCATCGAATACCGGCTGCGGCGACACGACGGCGAGTTCCGCTGGATGCTGGCGACCGGCATCCCCCGCCTGGGGGACAACGGCGAGTTCCTCGGCTACATCGGTTCATGTCTCGACATCACCGAGCGCAAACAGGCCGAACTGGAAAAGGAGCACGAACGCACGGTGTTGGAAGTGCTGGCCCAAGGTGGACCGCTGCCGGAGCTGCTGACCCGCCTGGTCCTCAGTTTCGAGACGCTTTTTCCCGGCGCGCGCGGCTCGGTGCTGCTGCTGGGTCCGGATGAACGTTTTCTGCGTTATGGCGCTGCACCGAATCTGCCGCTTGATTGGTGCCGGGTGATCGAGGCGATCGCCATCAGCCCCGAGGTGGGCTCGTGCACCGCAGCCGCTGCCACCGGCAAGAACACGCTGGTCAGCGACATCGCCCATGACCCGCGCTGGCACGGCTTGACCGGGTTGGCGCTGGAACACGGCCTGCGGGCATGCTGGTCGGTACCTATCCTCGGCGCGGAGCGTCGCGTGCTCGGGACCTTCGCCTTCTACTTCTCTGAGCCGAGAAATGCCCTCCCAGCCGAAGTGGCGACGATGCAGCGCGGAGCCTACCTGGCCGGCCTGGCGATCGAACGTCAGCAGGCGGAGAATGCGTTGGCGACCACCACGCAGATGCTCACGCGCACCGGCGCGCTGGCCAAGATCGGTGGGTGGCAGCTCGATCTGCGCACGATGAAGAATCTATGGTCGCTGGAAATTTTCCGCCTCTACGAGGTCGATCCCCCGGCGCCGCCGCGGAGCGACCAGGCGCTGACCCTCTATCCGGCCGAGGTGCTGCCGACAGTGCGTGAGCGCTTGCGCGATGGGAGCGACCACGGCACGCCCTGGGATGTCGAACTCCCGCTCGTCACCGCCAAGGGGCGACACCTGTGGGTGCGCATCCAGGGCGCCGCCGACCTCGAGAACGGCAGGCCGGTCCTGCTGCACGGCACGGTGCAGGACATCACCGCCCGCAAGCTGATGGAAGATGAACTCCGCCAAGCGCACAAGCTCGAAGCGATCGGACGCCTCGCCGGCGGCATCGCCCACGACTTCAACAACCAACTCACGGTGATCCAGGGGTACGGCACCATGGCCTTGGCCAAGACCCGCGATGAGGCCATCGCCAAGTACCTGACGCAGGTGGTCAATGCCGCCAAACGCTCGGCCGATCTGGTCCGTCAATTGCTCACCTTCTCGCGCAAGGGCAACCTCGCCACCACCCGCGTGGATATCCACGCGCTCATCGTCGAACTCATGGAGGTGCTCGGCCGCAGCCTGAACAAGCTGATCCGCCTGCGCTCATCCTTCGAGGCGACCGACGCGGTGATCATGGGCGACGGCGGGTTGTTGCAGAACGCCCTGCTCAACCTCGCCCTGAATGCCCGCGACGCCATGCCGTCAGGCGGCGATCTGACCTTCGCCACGGCGCTGGTCGATCTCGACGAGCGCCACCGCTTCCTTGGCAACGCCATGACCCCGGGACCTTATCTCCAGATCACGGTCAGCGACACCGGCAAGGGCATGTCGCCGGAGGTACAGAAGCACCTCTTCGAACCGTTCTTCTCGACCAAGGCTCCTGGCCAAGGCACCGGGCTCGGGCTCGCCTCGGTCTACGGCGCCGTCACGCTCCATCGTGGTGGTATCGGCGTCGACAGCAGCGAAGGCCGGGGCACCACCATCCGCATCCACCTGCCGCACTCCGCCGTCACGACCGCGGCCAAGACCACGACCTCATCCAGTCCCTTGGCGACGCCCGCGCGCAGTCCGAACGGCCATGTGCTGGTCGTCGATGATGAGGAATCCATCGCCCTCTTCGTCGCCGATTCGCTCACCAGCCTCGGCCATCAGGTGGTCTGCAAGCAGGACGGCCTCGTGGCCCTCGAACATTATCGCGAGCACTGGCACAACATCGACCTCGTCATCCTCGACATGAACATGCCGAAGATGAGCGGACCCGAGACCTTCATCGCCATGCGCGCGGTGAACCCGCAGGTGAAGGTGCTGATCATGTCTGGTTATAGCGCCGATGGCGGCGTGCAGGAACTCCTCCGCCAGGGCGCTCTCGGCTTCATCGCCAAGCCATTCCTGCCGGACGCTATCGGACAACAGGTGGCACAGGTGCTGAGCGACGGGGCCTGATAATTACCGGCTCATACCGATCCTCCATCATCCATCTTTCAATTGGGAGGAAGCCGGTTCAAACCGCAGAGGACGCAGAGGACGCAGAGTTAAAACGCCGGGCTCTGCGCCCTCTGCGTCCTCTGCGGTTAATTGGTTTTTGGTCTTCGCGAATAGCTGTCAGTTGATGGAGGGTTGGTATCAGCTCAGATTCCCCTTATGCAGTCCACATTCCTTCTTGGTCGCCTCCTCCCACCACCACCGGCCTTCGCGCTCATGTTGGCTGGGCAGGATGGGACGCGTGCACGGTTCGCAGCCGAGCGAGACGAAGCCGCGTTCATGCAGGGGATTGAATGGCACGTTCAATCCCCGGATGGCGAACCACACGTCGTTCGATGAGGTGTTCGCCAGCGGATTGAACTTCATCAGTTCGCCGCCACCCAGGCCCTTGAACACCGGGTCGACTTGCGACAGCGGCACCGCTCCGCGCGTCGGGCTCTGGTCGCGGCGTTGGCCGGTGATCCAGGCCTTGAGTCCGGAAAGCTGTCGGCGCAAGGGATCGACCTTGCGGATGTCACAACATTCCTTGTGGCCATCCTGGTAGAAACTGAACATGCCCTTGGCCCGGACCATGCGCTCGACCGCGGCCGCATCGGGAAAGGTGTATTCGATGTGCAACCGGTAGCGCTCCTCCACCGCCTGGAAGAACCGGTAGGTTTCCGGGTGCAGCCGACCGGTGTCGAGGCTGAAGACGCGAAAGGGCAGCCCGGTCTGGCTGGCGTACTCGATCAGCAGCACGTCCTCGGCGCCGCTGAAGCTGATGGCGGCGTCGTTGCCATAGGTCTTCAAGGCGTGGGCGATGAGGTCGATGGGCGAAGCGG
>JANPIY010000373.1:0-1991 GCA_031425255.1 Planctomycetota bacterium | reverse complement strand
CGCCATATGGCCGACCAGCACATCGTCGCCGATGATGGTTGCTGCAAGCTTGCGCGTGACGTGCACGACCGAGCCGTCCTGGATGTTGGAGCGTGCACCGATCCGAACAGGCATGACGTCGCCGCGCACCACCACATTGTACCAGATGCTGGCCCCTGCCTCCAGTTCGACATCGCCGATCACCTGCGCCCCCGGTGCCACCCAGGCGGTCGGGTCCAGCCGCGGCCACAGGCCCTGGAACGGGTGGAGCGGCATCAGGCGTCCTTGACCCAGACGACGTGAGGACGCACCGGGCTACCCTCCGGCACCCCCGGATGCTCGAAATCCATGTCGGCGGCGCGCTGCATGTCGAGCCGCTGCATGACCGCCTGCGACGGCAGGTTGCCGCGCGCGGTGTAGGCGATGATCCGGTTCAGCCCCATCACGTCGAAGCCATGGTCCAGGGCGAAGCGGCCCGCCTCGGTCGCATAGCCCTGCCCCCAGGCGTGGCGGGCCAGCCGCCAGCCGACTTCCCACTGGCCGAAGATCGGAAGCATTTCGTAGGTGATCGGGTTCAGGCCGGCGAACCCCAGGAACATGCGGTCCACCCGCCGTTCCAGCGCCCAGAAGCCGACGCCGGTGGCCGCGATCTTTGCGTTCACGCGCTCGATGACGCCATCGGCTTCCTGCTTGCTCAACGTGGCCGGGAAGTGGCGCATGACCTCGGGATCGGCGTTCATGGCGGCCCAGGGCTCGCGGTCCTCTTCGCGGAAGGCGCGCAGGATCAGCCGATCGGTTTCGAACATCGGCGTCATCATGGCAGGCGCTTCACATAGGTGACATGCGGCCGGGCGACGTGCCCGACCGCGACATCCGGATGGTCGAAATCGAGCTCGGGCGCATGGTCCATGCCCAGCCTCTGCATCAGGGCACGGCTGGCCGTGTTGCCTGTCGCGGTGATCGCGACAACGCGTGGCGCCAGCGTCAGCCCCCACGCCAGCATCGGCTCGGCCGCCTCGCGAGCATAGCCCTGGCTCCAGCAGTCGGGCCGGATTAGCCAGCCGATCTCGATATCGGTCGGCTCCGGCCAGGGGATCGTAAGCGGCTTCAGCCCGACATTGCCGATGACGGCGCCGTCCGTTTTGCGCATGGCCGCCATGAAACTGAAGCCAAGTTCGCGTTGGAAGCGCTGCATACGCGCCAGCCGCTCGACGCTGTCGTCGGTGAGTTCGGTTTTGCCGAAATGATGCATCAGGACGGGGTCGAGCGCGAAATCACGCAGCACCGGCAGGTCGGTCTCGGTCCAAGGCCGCAAAAACAGTCGCGCAGTTTCGATCATGACGGTGTCGATCACGGAAACAGCGGGGCGGCTTCCAGCCCCATCGTCTCGGGCAGGCCGAACATCAGGTTCATGTTCTGGATCGCCTGGCCCGACGAGCCCTTCACCAGATTGTCGATCGCCGCGATCACCAGCGCCCGGCCGGCGATGCGGTCCGGGAAGACGTTGACGACCATGTGGTTGGAGCCGCGCACCATGCGGGTCGCGGGCGCCACGCCCTCGGGCAGGAGATGCACGAACCGCTCGCCGCCGTAGCATGTTGACAGTTGCGCGCGAAGGTCTGCCGGGGTGCGACCGGGGGCCAGCTCGACCACGATCGTCTCCAGCTCGCCCCGGTTCATCGGCACCAGGTGCGGCGTGAAGCTGATGGTGACAGGCATGCCGAACGCCTTGCCCAGCTCCTGCTCGATTTCGGGCATGTGGCGGTGCCGGCCCACCGCATAGGGCGCGACCCCCTCGGAAATTTCAGCGAACAGATTGGCTTCCTTCAGGCCGCGTCCTGCCCCCGAAACCCCCGACAGCGCATTGATGGTGATGCGCGCGGGCTCGATTAGCCCGGCCTCGGCCAGCGGCAGCAGCGCCAGCAGCGCGGCGGTCGGGTAGCAGCCGGGGCAGGCGACCAGCCGGGCCGTGGGCAGCTCCTCCCGCACCCGCTCGGTCAGGCCATACACCG
>JANPIY010000372.1:0-16620 GCA_031425255.1 Planctomycetota bacterium | reverse complement strand
CGGCATGCTGGAAGACACCCTGGTCATCTGCAGCGGTGAGTTCGGCCGCACTCCCACCGTGGAGCTGCCCACCCCGGGCTCTAACGCCGGCAAGATCAACGGCCGCGATCACAACCACTGGGGTTTCACCACCTGGCTGGCCGGCGGCGGCGTCAAGGGCGGCCACGTCCACGGCGCCACCGACGAGTTCGGCTTCAAGGCGGTGGTCGATCCCGTCCACGTGCACGACCTGCAGGCCACCATCATGCGCCTGATGGGATTCGACCACGAACGCTTCACCTTCCGTTACGCCGGCCGCGACTTCCGTCTCACCGACGTCCACGGCAAGGTCGTGAAGAGCATCATCGCCTGAAGCGCGTGGCAGCGGCGGTGCACGAGACGGACTTCCACCGCAAAGACGCCAAGGCGCCAAGGGAAGAGGCGAGGCGGTGAACGTGGATGGACTCCAGGGTCGCGATGCTGGAAGAGCGGGAACGGGCCGTTTCCGAGCGGGCTCTCTCGCAGATCTCAGCGGCAGATTGAGCGGCACATCCAGGCTGCTTCCTTGGTGCCTGTGCACCTTTGCGGTGGCATTCCTCCCCCTCGCCTGGGCTGCCGAACCACTCACCAGCATCGCCGTCATTCGCACCATGCCGCGCGCCGAGTCGGGCAAGCGCATGCCGGTGCTGGTACGTGGCATCGTCACCTTCCGCTGGCCAGTGCCGTGGAATTCGTTCTGCATCCAGAGCGATCAAGGAGGACTGTGGATATCGACGTCGGTTGCGCGGCTGGAGAACCTGCTGACGGGCGACTTCACCGCCTTCGATCAGCTGCGCGAAGGGGATGAGGTCGAGGTCACCGGCCTGCTCGATGCCGGCGGATACGCGCCGGACGTGTTGCCCACGGCGGTCCGCGTGGTCAGTCACCGCGGCATGCCGCAAGCGCGCACGGTCCCGTTCACGCGTTTGCTCACCGGGGCTGAAGACCCCACCCGCGTCGAGGTCGCCGGCGTGGTGCAGCGGGTGTCCGGGCCGACCAGCGCACATTGGCTGGTCGAACTCGAGACCGGCGTCGGCCGGGTGCTCGCACACGTGCCGGACGGGCCCGGATTCGACCCCCGTACGTTGACCGATGCCGAGGTGCGCCTGCGTGGCGTCGCGGCCTCCTCGCGCAACTGGCGGGCGGAATTCATCCGCCCCCGGGTGCTGGTGGCGACTCCCGCCGATGTGCTGATCGATCGGCCTGCGCCAGTGGATCCCTTCGCCGCGCCGCTCACGGCCATCGCCGAGCTGGCCGCTTACGCGCCGGAGGGCCGTTCGCTGCACCGCCGTCGCGTCACCGGCGTGGTCACCTGGTCGGATGCCCTCGATGGCATCCATCTCCAGGACGGCCTGCGCGCCATCCGCGTCGACATCATCGATCAGGCTCATGGCCTGGTCCCAGGTGATCGCGTCGATGTCAGTGGCTTCATCGACGCCAGCGCCGCCGTAGCCGGCCTGCGCGGTGCGGTGGTGCGCCGACTCGATCATCCGGGCGAGCCGGCGCCGCATCCTGGGACCCTGGCCGAAGCGCGGCGGGTCTTCGAGCCGGTCCGGCGTGGCCGGCCGGCGGGACCACACGATTTCGATCACCTACTGGTCGTCGTCGAAGGACGTCTGCTGGCGGTGCAGCGCGACGCCAGCGAGCAGGGGCGCCAACTGCTGCTCGACTGTGATGGCCTGGCGACCATGGCGGACCTCCGCGGCGATGCGACCGCGCTCGATGCGCTGACCGTGGGCTCGCGGGTGCTGGTCACCGGGGTCGCGGTGATGCAGTACGATCGCGGCGAACTGATCGCGGACTACGTCGCGCCGCTGCGCATGGACCTGCGCCTGCGCACGCCGCAGGACGTGCGCGTGGTGCAGGCAGCGCCGTGGTGGACGCCGGCGCGCCTCGCCATCGCCATCGGGGTGCTGGGGGCGGTGCTGATCGCGGCCCTCGGCTGGATCGTCAGTCTGCGGCGTTCGCTGCATCGGCGCAGCGGGCGCCTCGAAGAGGTCATGCGCCTGCACCGCGACGCCGAGCTGGAATACCGCGCGGTGCAGCAGGAACGCCGGCGCCTGGCGGGCGACATGCACGATGGTCTGCAGCAATTGCTCGCCGGCGCGGCCTTCCGCCTGGAAGCCGCCAGCGCGCATCTGGGAGCGGACGCTCCGGCGGTGGCGCAGCAGCTCGGCGCTGCACGCGCGGCGTTGCTGCGTACGCAGGACGGCCTGCGCGATTGCCTCCTGGGCCTGCGCCAGGTCGATGAGAGCACCGATGGTCCACGTCAGTTCGCCGCCTTGCTCGAACAGGCGGCCACGGCGATGGAGCACTGGCCGCAAGGGGCGGTGACGGTCGACGTCGCGGGCGATCCCTACGCACTGTCGCGCCATGTCATGGGCAGCCTGCTGCTGGTGATGCAGGAGGCGGTGGGCAACGCGCTGAGGCACGGCGCCGCGACCCACGTGCGCATCGTCCTCCACTATCACCCGCAGGAGTTCGCCATGGAGTTGGCGGATGATGGCCAGGGCTTCGATCCTGGCGCCGCGCCGGGTACCGCAGATGGCCATCATGGCCTGGAGTCGATGCGGCACCGCATGCGCTGGCTCGGCGGCGACGCGACCATCACCAGCCGCCCAGCGGCTGGCACCGTCATACGCGTCCACTTGCCACGCCCGCGCGCCCAACGCAGCGACGATCAGACCCCGCCCGTGGAAGCCAGCCCATGAATGATGAACGTCGACCATCGCGCCGCATCGCCCGTCTGCGGGATGATCGGGATCACGCCGAGGTCTCCGCTCGGCGCATGCCGCCTTCAGCCACCATACGTCTGCTGATCGTCGACGATCACGCCGTCGTGCGTGAAGGCTTGGAGGCGATGCTCGGCAGCGATCCCGGCTTCAGCCGCATCATCACCGCCGCCAGCGCGGCCGAGGCGCTGAGCGCGTGCGAACGGGAACTCCCCGACGTGGTGCTGCTCGACCTGCGTATGCCTGGTGGCGATGGACTGGGTGCGCTGGATGCCATCCGCGCGCGCTGGCCGGCAGTGCGTGTGCTGCTGCTATCCGCCAATGCCAACGCCGCGGAGGTGGCTCGCGCCCGCCACATGGGCGCGGCCGGACACCTGACCAAGTCCATCGATCGCGCTGCGCTGTTGGCGGCCATCCGCCTGGTCGCTACCGGCGGCACCTGCTTCGCGGACCTCGCCGCACCGGCGGTCGACGCCCACGGGCTGAGTGCGCGTGAACAGGAGGTGCTCAGCCATCTCGGTCGCGGCCTGTCGAACGAGGACCTGGGTCGCGCGCTGGGCGTCAGCGGCGAAACCATCAAGAGCCACCTCAAGGCGGTCTTCGCCAAACTCGGTGTCACCGGGCGGGCCGAGGCGGTGGCGCGGGCGTTCGAATTGGGCCTGGTGACCCGGTGATCCCGGGGAGTGGCCTGGGAGCGCCGACTTCAGTCGGCACGGTGGCCTGATCCGTGATCAGGCCTGCCTCCCCCAGTCGGGGGATGGAGCGCCATCGTCAGGTTCCTACGCTTGGCCCTACTCCCATGTCCACCTTTCTCACATCGGTCCGTTACGTCGCTTTCCCTCTGCTGGCGTTGGTATGCGCCAGGTACGCTTCGGCCGCGGAGCTCGACACCTACGAGCAGGCGGTGAAACCATTCCTGGTCACCCACTGCACCTCCTGCCATGGCGAGAAGAAGCAGAAGGGCGACCTGCGCCTCGACACCATCAAGACCGACTTCACCAGCCCCGCCACCGCGGGCCACTGGATGGAGGTGATGGAGCGCATCAATTCCGGCGACATGCCGCCGAAGAAGGAAGCGCGTCCGCCCGCCGGCGACATCGCCAAGGTGGCGGATTGGATCACCGCGCAGCTCACCGAGGCCGATCGCGCGCGGCAGCGCACCGACAACGCCCTGGTGACCTACAGCCGGCTGACGCGCGAGGAGTATCGCAATTCGCTGCGCGACCTGCTCGGTGTCACCGTCGACGTGTTCGATCCCACCGGCCTGCCGGAGGATCCCGCGTGGCACGGCTTCGAACGCATCGGCTCGGTGTTGACGCTCTCGCCGGCGCATATCGAGAAATACCTCACGGCCTCAGATCTCGCGCTCAGCGAGGTCATCGCGCTCGATAAGCAGCCGGAGGTGATGAAGGAACAGTTCAACGCCGATGGCATGCGTCGCTTGCAGCACAATCTGCGCGACAGCCTCGCGGCCCAGGGCGTCCTCGACCAGGTGCGCGTCGACGTGGTGCCGAACAACACCTTCATCGGCCATCCGGGCGAGGGCAACGATGTGACGGTGAAGGTGGCCGGCGAGTACCGCTTCCGCGTCAAGCTGAGCGCGCTGCGTCCCGAGGGCGGCCGCGCGCCACGATTGCTGGTCTACGCCGCCAGCATCAGCCGTGCGCTCTACGAAGGCGACGTCGAGGCGCCGATCGATCAGCCGACCACCATCGAGTTCACCGCCCACCTGCCGGCCGGACGGCATCAGGTCCGCCTCATCAATGCCGTGCCCGGTCCGCGTCCCGAGGACCGCCGCTCGCGTCCGATCAACGGCTCGCCGTTCTTCACGCTGAAGCGTCGCCTGCCGTGGCAGATGAAACTGACCGATGAGGTGGGCAAGCCGCTCTTGCCGCTGATGGTCGCAGATGTCTGGGATGTCGAGGGACCGCTGCAGCCGTCGTGGCCGCCGCGCGCGCATCAGCAGTTGTTCACGCGTGGTGCGGATGCGCCGAAGGATGCGGCCTACGCCCGCGACATCATCAGCCGATTCGCCCTGCGGGCATGGCGCCGTCCGGTAGACCCTGGCGAAATCGATCGTCTGGTGCGATTGGCGGAAAAGGACCAGTCGCTCGGCAACAGTTTCGAAGCCTCGGTGAAGACCGCGTTGCAGGCGGTGCTGTGTTCGCCGCGTTTCCTCTTCCTGGCCGAAGGTGCCGCTGGCAAGGCGCGCCAGCAGCTCGACGCCTGGGAGCTGGCCTCGCGCCTGTCCTACTTCCTGTGGAGCACGCTGCCGGACGAGCAGCTCACGCGTTTGGCGGCGAGCGGTCGATTGCTCGACCAGAGCGTGCTGCGTGGTGAGGTCCGGCGCATGCTCAGCGACGGCAAAGCAGCGGCCTTTGCCGAATCATTCCCGCGCCAGTGGTTGCGTCTGCGTCAGGTCGGGATGTTCGCGCCGGACAGCAAGCTCTACCCGGACTACGACGACCATCTGCAGAGCAGCATGATCGCCGAGTCCATCGGCTACTTCCGCGAGGTGCTGACAAACAACCTCGGCGTGCGTGAATTCATCATCAGCGATTGGACCATGCTCAACGAACGTCTGGCGCTGCACTACGGCATCAGTGGTGTGAACGGTGACGTCATGCGCCGCGTCGTGCTGAAGCCTGAGGACCACCGCGGGGGTCTGCTGACCCAGGGGGCGATCCTGAGCATGACCAGCGACGGCACGCGGCATCGTCCGGTGCATCGCGGGGTGTGGGTGCTGGAGGCGATCATCGGCAAACCACCGCCCCCGCCGCCGGCCAACGTGCCGGCCATCGCCTCCGACCAGAAGGACCAGCCCAAGCAGGGTCTGCGCGCCAAGCTCGAAGCGCATCGCTCAGATGAACGCTGTGCGTCGTGCCACGCCAAGATCGATCCGCTGGGCCTGGCCTTCGACCACTACGACGCCATCGGGCGTTGGCGTACCGAAGAAAAGGTGCAGGAGGGTTCCGGTGAGGACCCGAAGATCGATGCCAGCGGTGAGCTGATCGACGGGCGGAAATTCACCAACCATGACGGACTGAAACAACTCCTGATCGCCGATCTGCCGCAGTTCGCCGCCGCGCTCACCGACCACCTCGCGACCTATGCCCTGCGCCGGGGCATGTCCTTCGCCGATCGGGCGGATCTGCACGCCATCACCGCCGCCTGCGCCGCCAACGGCTGGCGCCTGGGCGACCTCGTCGAATCGCTCGTCCTCAGCGATCTCTTCCAGCGCCGTTGATCGTCATGAGGACAGACAGCCATAGCCACAGAGCCCACAGAGAGCACAGAGGCGGAGCAGAGGGCTGCTCTGTGCTCTCTGTGAGCTCTGTGGCAAGGTTGTCGGTTGTCCGGTGGTCGCATCTTCCCCGTAGGAGTCTGACATGAGCAACATCCGCTCCCAGAACTGGTTGATCTCCCGCCGTGCGGTTCTGCGTGGCATCGGTGCGACCATCGCGCTGCCGCTGCTCCATGCGATGACCTCCATCGGCGCTGCCGATCCGGTCGGCGCGAAGGGCGGCAAGCCGCGTCGCGCGGTGTTCGTCTACATTCCCAACGGTGTGAACGGCATGTCGTGGCAGATCAAGGAGTCGGGCAGGAACTTCGAGTTCTCCACCGCGCTCAAGGCGCTCGAGCCGCATCGCGATGCGGTGACGGTGTTCAGCGGGCTGTTCCAGCCGAACGGCCTGGGTCAGGCCCACGTCTGCGCCGACACCTGGCTCACCGGAGCGAAGATCGATTCGTCCAGCTCGCGCGCCTACAAGAACACCGTGTCGTGCGACCAGCTCATGGCCGGGGTGACGCAGAACCATACGCGTTTCCCCTCGCTGGAGCTTTCGATCAGCGGTGGCACCGGTCAGCCCAACAACACCAACACGTTGTCGTTCTCTCATGACGGCATCCCGCTGCCGGCGGAGGAGAATCCCAAGACGGTGTTCGACCGCCTGTTCGGCGTCGAGGTGGGTGGCGTCGCCGCCCAGCGTCAGCGACTCGACCGCAAACGCAGCGTGCTCGACACCGTGCTCGGGGATGCGAAGGCTCAACGGACGGCGCTCGGCAGCGAGGACCGTACCAAGCTCGACGAATACCTGACCTCGGTGCGCGACATCGAACAACGTGCCCAGCGCATGGATGCCTGGCTCGACGTGCCCAAGCCGCAGGTCGATGGCGCGAAGTTCCAGCGCAACGTGTCGAAGGACCTTGCCGGTGAGTACTACCGCACGATGTACGACCTCATCCTGCTCGCGCTCCGGACCGACATGACGCGTGTGGTGACCTATATGAGCGGCACCGAGGGCAACGGTCTCGCGATCAAGGAGATCGGCATCACCCAGTCGCGGCACAACCTGTCGCATCATAACGGGCAGCCCGAGATCCTCGATCGCCTGACCAAGGCCGACACCTTCCTGATGCAGCAGTTCGCGTATTTCCTCGACCAGTTGGCCAAACATCAAGAGGACGGCGAATCCCTGCTCGACCGTACCATGGTGCTGTGCGGCAGCGGCATGAGCTACGGCCACAGCCACGCCAACAGCAACCTGCCGATCCTGCTCGCCGGCGGACGCGCGCTCGGTCTCAAACACGGCCAGCACATCGACTACACCCGCCCGCACCTCAAGCAGGATTACACCCTGACCTATGAGGAGTGGCAGGGTCTGTGTGGCAAGCCGAAGGATGACAACGCGCGCCTCAGCAACGTGCAGCTCACCATGCTGCGGAAGATGGGCATAGAGACTCCGCAGTTCGTCGACAGCGTCGGCGTGGTGTCGGAGATCGTGACGTGACGACCATGCCTGAAATCAAACCGCAGAGGGCGCCGAGGGAAGGATCGCCTGCGGTTGCGGCCGCTCATCTCCGCAGTATCGCTCGCGGGTGGTTCCGTCTCTCCGCCCTCTGCGCCCTCTGCGGTTTGACCCTGTCGTCGCTCTCCGCCGCGAACATCAACGACGACGTGGCCAAATACGTCAACGCGCCGCGCGCTTTCCCCACCTGGAAGAGCGCCAAACCCATCGAGGGATCCCTGGTCGAGGCCGACGTGATCCATCGCACCGCCATCGTGCGCGAGGACGGCAGTGGAAGACTGCATGCCGTCACCATGCCGGCCAACGGTGTGGTGAGTCGCATCGGGGTCTGGGCCGACCTGCGCGACGTGCCGCTCGGCACCCATGGACGTTGGTTCCTGCTGCCAGACCAACGTGGCGCACTGAGTCGGCTCGGCGCCTTCCACGACGATGCCACGGTAGCGATCCGCGAGGCTATCCGATTCCGGGTCGAGGCGGTCGAGGTCGGCAGCGGCGCCATCGCCATCCAGCCGATGAAGAGTGATCAGCCTGCCACCGGTGCCCACCGGATCGCGCTGAAGTCCGACCAGTACACGCGGTTCCGCAAGGGCGATGCCGATGCGAAGCTCAGCGACGTGGTGGTCGGCGACCTGCTGACATTCAATCGCACCGGCGATGGCTCCGCGCAGCGTGCCGGCGAGGTGTGGATCGGTGCGGACGCCGAGGCGCGCGCGGCCGAGACCCAGCGCAAAAACCATTTCGAGGCTCTCAAGGTCCGCGGCCTGCCGGCGTGGATCGAAGCCGTCGACGGCAAGAACCTCATACTCATCCCCTTCGCCGCCACGCCTGCCGATCTCCTGGCGACGATAAAGCTCGCCGACATCAATCCCGCACAATGGGCCAAGGAGGGGCGCGGAACGGCGGGAACCGTGGTCGCCAACCAGGAGCTGCGCAGTTATAATCCGCCCGTCGATCGCGAGTGGGGCCGCTGGGTCGACTGGCAGGCGGTCGGAGCGGATGGCATCGGTCATGGCGGTCATCGCTGGACGGTGACGGTCAACCACCTGCTGGAAGGTTTCCGTCCAGGCGAGGTGGTGCGGGTGTTCGCACGCGACAATTGGAAGGTCGAGGACATGCCCTTCGGCGAGGGCCTCTACGACCATGTATGGGAGAGCCCGGAGATCGACCCGGGCGCCTATCCCTACCGCACCGACTTCTGCAACGAGCACCTGCCGTGGTATCAGCCGCAACCGGGCCGGTTCCCTCCAGGGGAATCCGCGCATCAACGCTGGGGGGATCTGGTGGAGATCTCCGCCGATGGGCGCAGCGGCCGCTTCCGCGATGAACTCACCGGCAAGACCGAGGCCTTCACCGTGCCGCCGTGGGGGACCGCCTTCACGCTCGGGAGCGAGGGCCAGGTCGGCGACATCGCCCTCGGCACCCGTTGCCGTTTCGCGCTGCATCAGGATGTGCGTGGTGAGTTCACCATCGCATCGCTCATCCGCGACGAGTTCACCGTGCAGAAGCAGCGCCGCCTGACGGCGCGCGTCCTCGCGGTGCGCGCGGACCGGGGTGAAGTACACGTCGCCTGGCAGTTGCCCAAAGAGAAGAATTACGACGACGACTGGGTGACCCCGCCGGACCTCGGCTCCGCCGTCCTGCCGGTCGACGCCACCACTACGATATGGAAGGGAGATCATCAGGTCCCGCTCACCAGCCTCGCCGTCGGCGACCTGTTGATGGCGAACCGCAGTGGGGGCACCGCGACGGAGCTGCCGCATTGCACCGCGCTCTGGGTCGGTGAGGAGACCCTGACGGCGATGGCGGTCAGGCAGCGCACCAAGCATCAGGAAGCGGTCCGCCGGTCCGGTGCGCCGGCGCTGGTGGAGGGTATCGCTGGCCGCCTGGTCACCGTGGTCTTCATCGGCGGCGACCGCGAGGCTTTCCGCGACCTGCTGCGGGAAGATCCCTGGGGCAAGCCGGTGCACGTGCAGGTGGTCGACGATGCGCTGAGGCCGACGGGCGCACCGCAGCAGGTCGGCTTCAACAACAATCTCAAGGAAGGGGCGACCTTCGGCTGTTACGGCGCGGCAGGTCGGCGCTGGGTCGTGGATGCTCAGCAAATGCCCGCAGGACTGCGGACCGGTGGTCAGGTGCGGATATTCAACAACGGCTGGCCTTTGCCGGCGGATGCGCAACCCGCTCGCTGAACCGGCGAGGTTTTGAGCTGGTTTCATAACCCATCCCTACTGCGCCCGGCCCTCGTCGGCTGCGGCCGCGTCAGACGAACCATTTGGTGCTCAACATGGCCTCCGGCCATGCCTCCGCTCCAAACGGCCCGTCTTCCTTGCCTCGCTCGACGATAGCTCGGGCTCGCTACGGGATGGGTTATGAAACCAACTCTTACTTCTCGGCGCGGAGGAAGGTCAGACTCGCGGCGGAATCCGAGCGCAGCACCGCATCCTGGCCGAAACGGCTGCAATACGTGCGACCCAGGAGGTCCAGCTTGCTGCTGGTGCTCGCCGCCTGTTCAGGCGGATTGAGGATCACCAGCACTCGCACCGGCTCACGTTGGCTCATACCGCCCTGGCGGAAGTGCCCGATCGCGGTGAGTTCGGTGAAACCTCCCGGGAAGGCCGGTGCGACCTGGGTGGCGACGAAGTCGCGCCACTCCGCATCGCTGACATCGGCCGCCCCAGTGCGGGACAGGCCGAAGAAGAGCTCCGTCCGTTGCCAGGTGCCGCTGCCATCAGTGGCGCGCTGGCCGTTGCAACCACCGAGGACCAGCGGCACGAGGAGCATGAGTGAAAGGAGGAGGAGGCGCATAGGCGCGCATGCTGGCAGGCTGCGGAGATGGGCAACCCTGGATCGTCTGGCTTCAACGCAGGCGTTGCCGCCGGAGGAGGAGCAGTCCCAAGGCCAGCAGGCCGGTGATGCCGCTGCCGAGGCCACAACCGCCACCGCCAGACGATCCGCCGCCGCTGGTCGTGCCGCCGCCGCTAGGCCGTGGCGGAACACTGACGAAATCGGAATAGGCGATCGTCGAGGCCGGAATCGGTAGACCTTCGCCATCGTCGCTCGCAGTCACCCGCACGCGCAGGAACTTCCCGGCATCCGCGTCGGTCAGGCTGTGGGTGGTGGCGACCTCGCCGGGAAGGTCGCTGATATTCGCGCCGCCCGCATCGTCGGCGCGCTGCCATTGCAGCGCCGTGGTGATGGTCCCTGGACTACGATCGGTGGCATCCGACCAGGTGCCGGGGGTGGCCGTGCTCACCGCTGCCAGCGTCACCACGGGTGCAGTGACCAACGTCGGCGCATCGTTGCGGGGGACGATCGTCACCGTCACCAGGCAGTCGGCGGTGCCGCCGAACCCATCGTCCACGCGCACGGTGAAGGTGTCATCGCCGTTGAAATCAGCATGGGGAGCGTAGCCGATGAGGGGTGCGGCGCCGCTAGCCGGCGATGCGAGCGTGCCGTGCGTCGGCGGTGCGGTGACGGACCAGGTCAGGGCTTGGCCCACGTCGGCGTCGCTGGCATGCAGGGTCAGGTGGAACGCCGTCGGCGCCTGGTCTTCATCGCAGGCGACCGCGAGGGTGGCGCCTTCGGCGATCACCGGCGCGCTGTTGGCGTCATCGTTGCTGATCGTCACCACCGTGGCGGTGGTATCGATCAGCGCCTGGGTGGGACGATCCAGGGTCACGATCACCGTCTCGTCAGCTTCGAACACGGTCTCACCGACGATGTCGATGAGGATGGGCTGACTGGTCACGCCCGGCGCAAAGGTCAACGTCCCGGACGCGGCGATGAAATCCGCGCCGACGCTGGCCGTTCCCGCGCTGGTCGCCCAGTCCACGGTGACCGCAGAACTGCCCGCGATCGACAGCGTCGCGGTGAGGGTGACCGTCGCGGTACCGGTATTCCCCTCCACCACAGCCACCGGGGCGAGCGACACCACCGGCTGCGAGGTCAGCACCAGGATCGCCGAGGCGGTGCCCTGGTGATTCGTATCGTTCACGGTAGCGACCACCGCGTACTGGCCTTCGGCAGCGGGGGGCGGTCCGCCATCGTAGGTCACATCGACCTGGAGACCCGCCGGCTGCGTGGTGACCGTCACGGGCTTGGGCTGGCCATCGATGGTCTGGACCAGGCGGGTCACGGTGATGGTCGCCGTCGCCTTGGCGATGACGAGGTTCCCGCTGCCGCTACCGATATGGTTCGCGTCGGTGATGGTGGCGACCACGGCGTAGGTGCCGGCCTGGGTGGGCTCAGTGGTAAGCCCGGCATAGGTCCGCACCACGCTGAGCCCGGGCGGGTCGGTGATGACGGAGGCCCTTTTGGCAGCGCCGTCATAGGTCTGGGCGAGATCACCCAGCGTCACCGTGGCGGTGCGCTTGGCGATGATGAGGTTCCCGCTGCCGCTACCGACATGGTTCGCGTCGGTGATGGTCGCGACCACGGCGTAGGTGCCGGCCTGGGTGGGCTCGGTGGGAAGGCCGGCATAGGTCGGCACCACGGTGAGCCCGGGGGGGTCGGTCACGACAGTGGCACTCTTCGCAGTCCCATCATACGTATGAGTGAGGCCACTCAGCGTCACCACAGCGTTGGCTTTGGCGATGACCAGGCTGCCAGTGGCGGAGCCGACATGATTGGCATCGACGATGTCCGCAGTGACGCCATAGGTTCCCGCCGCGATGCGCGCGGCGTCCCCGGTGTAGGACAACGTGACGTTCAATCCCGGTGGCGTGGTGATGGCCGAGGCGTTTCGCTGGGTACCCGGCGTATAGACCTGGGCGAGATCGCCGAGCGTCACCGTGGCGGTGCGTTTGGCGATGACGAGGTTCCTGCTGTCGCTGCCGATGTAGTTCGCGTCGATGATGCTCGCGACCACGGCGTAGGTGCCAGCCTGGGTAGGCGCGGTGGTGACGCCATCGTAGGTCGGCACCGCGGTGAGCCCTGGTGGGTCGGTGATGACGGTAGCAATTTTCGCAGAACCGTCATAGGTGTGGGCGAGAGCGCCGAGGGTCACCACGGCGCTGGCCTTGGCGATGACGAGGCTGCCAGTGACGGAGCCGACATAATTGACATCGACGATGGTGGCGGTGACGCCATAGGTTCCCGCCGCGATGCGCGCGGCGTCCCCGGTGTAGGACAACGTGACGTTCAATCCCGGGGGCGTGGTGGTGGCCGTGGCGTTTCGCTGGGTATGGGGCGCATAGACCTGGGCGAGACCGCCGAGGCTGACTGTCGCGGAACTCGCTACGACCGTCACCGTCGCACCGGTCGAGGTGGCGCTCTGGCCCTGCGAATCCATCGCCCGCGCGGTGAAGAGGTAGCTTCCCGGCGAGCGCCCGGCGATGGTCGCGGCGTACGGCGCCATGGTGTCACTGGCGACCACCACGCCGTCCTGCAGGAAGTCGACCGCGGTGATGAAGCCATCGCTGTCGCTGGCGGTGGCGGCGAGGGCGATGGTCGCCGGAGCGGATACCGTGGCGGTGACCGGTGAGGTCAGGGTCACGGTCGGTGCCACCGGTGGCGGCGTCACGGCATTCGCCGGCAGGGTGCTGCGATTCACTCCGGGCCCTGACCATTCGAGGCGCGCGACCGCATCGCCCCCATTTTCAAAGAACTCCATCACCAGCGGCACGGCCTGTCCGGCGACCAGGGAAATGGAGCCGGTGTTCTCGGTCGTACCGTGGTTGGTCCAGTTGTTGACGACCTGAACACCATTCACCCACAGGCGGACGCCGTCGTCGCTGGTGGTGATGAAGGTATAGGTGCCACTGGTCGGGGCGCTCACCAGGCCGCTCCAACGAACGGTGAAGGCGTCGACGCCCATCCCGGCGATGGGCGCGGTATTCGCCCAGAAGAAATTGATCGTCGGGTCGTCGCGGGTGCGCCGGGTGCCGGTGAAATCCATATTGTCCCAGTATTCACCCAGCAACCCGCTGGTGCCCACCACGGTCACCGACACCGCGGAACTGGTGCTGGTCGCCCCCGCGTTGTTGGTCGCCCTGGCGGTGAATGAATGCGAGCCGGCGGCCAGGCTGTGGATGGCCGCGCTATACGGCGCGGTGGCGTCGCTGGCCACCACCACGCCGTCGCGGAGGAATTCCACCAGGGTCACGGTGCCATCGCTGTCGGTCGCCTCGGCGGTCAGGGTGAAGCTCCCAGGGGCTTGAGCCCTGGCGCCCGCGACCGGTGCGGTCAAGACCACCGTCGGTGCATGCACGGCCACGATCGTGACCGCTGCCGAGGTGGTGGTCTGCGCCGCGGCATCGTGGACCACCGCGGTGAGGAGGTGGCTCCCGGAGACCTGGGGAGTCCAGGTGATCCCATACGGCGCACTGGCATCACTGCCGAGCGAGATGCCGTCCACGAAGAATTCGACGGTGGTGACCTGCTCGCTGTAGCCGGTGGAGGCAATGATGGTGAGCGGCTGATCGAGGATGGCGTAGCCGCCGTTCTGCGGCGTGGTGATGGACACCACCAGCGGGACGGTCATTCCCAGGATCCATTCCTCCATCACCGTCATGGCCGTGGCATCGACCATGTTCTTGGCCAGCGGCGGCATCTTGATGCCCGGGACCAAGCTGTTGTCGCGCGTGTGGATCATTGAACGCACCAGGCTCTTCGGCGCGATCGGACGCGCGTCGGTGACGCCCAGGGTGTTGTTCACCACGCCGTCGACGATTCCCTGGTTGGCCAGCGGCGTGTCGAAGCGCGCATCGAATTCGGCGTGGACCCCACCAGGACGATGGCAGTGGGCGCAATTGGCATCCAGCCAGGAACGTACCCGCTGCTCGTGGGACGCTCCGCTGGCGCCGACCGCCACCATCCGGGCCAGGGTGGGGATCGCCGCATCCGCAGGCGGATTGGCGAACATGCCGATATGGCTCCAGGTCTCGAGCTGATTGGCATTGATGCCACCATGATAGGTCAGGTCGCCGTTCAGCTGACGGGTCGAGACCCCCAGCACGTGGCGGGCGGTGGCATTGTGGCAGGACAGGCACTCATCGCGACCCGGATAACTCCAGGTCTGCTGGAAGGTCGATAGGTCGGCACGCGTGATGGTGTAGGTCTCATCCACGCCGTCGTCGATCAGCAGCGCCTGGGTGCCCGCAGCGTTCCATTTGTAGGTCACGCCATAGACCGTGTTGGCTGGTGGCGGCGAGCGCACCAGAAGGCGGGTCTCCAGTTTGCGCCGATGATCGGCAAACGTGTAATCCTCCAATTCGAAATGTTTGACGAACACCGTCCCCACCGGAAACGACCAGCCGTTGCCGAGTGAGTTGGCGGAGAAGGTGATCTGTTCGCTGGCGGGATCGAATCCAGAAGTCTTCCCTGACGGATTGGGGAGGGCGATCCAGCGCTGCTTGACGGCGTTGTCGCTCCAGAGCGGCGAGTTGACGGTGTAGGGGACCATCGCCGCGCTGGGTTGCAGGGGCATGATCAGTTGGCCGCTGCCATTGGTGGCGAATGCTCCGGTCGCCGCCAGATCGCCTGGGATGGGCGTTCCGACCACGGTCGTACTGCTACGGATGAGCTTGAAGATCTGGCCAGTGCTGGCGTTGGTCGCGCCGCTGTTGGACTGCAGGCGGCAGATCAGCAGTTCATTGTTCTGATCGACACCGAAGCCGCTGATTCCGCGATAGCCACCGACGTTACCGGCATCATACGACGGGAAGGTGAAAAGCGGCGTGATGGTCGGTGTGAGCGAGCCGAGGTCGCTCATCGCATAGAAGGTCCCGCGTTTGTTGTCGCAGAAGATGTATTTGCCCACCAGATCGGGATGGGCGCTGCCGCGGTAGAGGTAGCCGCCGATGATCGAATTGAAGGCGAAAGCCCCACCGTGATTGAAGTCCACCAGGGGCGGCTGTTCGCTGCCGAGGACGGTCAGCCGGTCGATCCAACTGTTTGCCGATGGCGGGTTGGGAAGCCGAGGGCGCACGGTGATGCTGGTGGTATGGGTGCCATCGTCGCTCGCGGCGATGATCTGGAAGCTGCCGTAGATGGCGTTTTCAGGAAATGCCACGCAACTCCCGAGCTCCAGCCGGCCGCTGCCGCTGATGGTGAGAGTGGTGGTCCCGAGGCCGCTGGGGGCGTCGCCGTTCACTGCGGTTCCACCCACCACCGCCGTCACGGTGAAGCCGGTGGTGCGGATCATCGGCGTATTGGCGGTCACCGCTGTCACCAGGGGTGCGGTGAGGGACACGGCCGTGAAGGGGTATGCGGTCAGGCTGAGGATGGTGTGCAGGTCATCGCCAAAACGGACCCGGTCGCCGATGGCGAGTTGCCCTGGATCCAAGCCGAGGTCGTCAGTGGGGGGGACATAGGTCACGGGTATCAGTGACGTGCCGGCGACCAGCGTCTGCTGCACCTGATAGGGGGGGGGAATGCGGATATTCTTGATCCCATTGTCGACGGTGCGGTTGGCGAAACCCTCCAGATAGCCCCATTGGCTATTGCCACCCTTGATGATGCGCGCCACCTCTTCGCGCGAGCCCTGGCCGATGTCGCCGATCAGGATCTGGTCGGTGCCGCTGTCATAGGTCATGCGATGCGGGCTACGCAGGCCGATGGCATAGAATTCCTCGAGCGCCTGCGGCACGCCCACCCAGGGGTTGTCATTGGGGATGCCATAGCCGGGATGGAGCGGCGGCTGTCCGGCCTGGCGCAGCGGCGGTGCGTGGCTGCGGGTGCTGGTCGAGGTCCAATCGACATCGATGCGGAATGCACCCGAAAACAGACCTTTGGAGATGCGTTGGGAATTCTGCGCCGGATCGTGGGAAGAACCCCCGTCGCCGTTGGCGAAGAACAGGTAGCCGGTGTTGTCGAAGAACAGATCGCCACCGTTGTGCCACAGGTGGAAATCGGGTTGGTCGATGAGGATCTGCTCCGAGGCCGGATCAGCGCTGACGCTGTTGTCAGGCATGGTGAAGCGGGCGACGCGATTGCTGGTGTTCAGCGCGCCTGTGCCTGAGTTGGGGCGGAAGTCGTTGCCAGCCGCGCCGACCGTGGGCGGCACGGATTTGGCCTGGTAGCTGAGGTAGAAGTAACCGCGGTTCGCCGAGTTGGCCTGGGAG